>NZ_JBLWEP010000061.1:4754-7926 GCF_048287355.1 Candidatus Electronema sp. TJ | reverse complement strand
GCTGCGGTCTGCGCTGTCGGTTGGCATGGCGGCATAGTGGAAAAGGCTGAGGATAAGGCGTTTCGTGCAGATTCTGCCAGATTTGCGCTGCGCAGGCAAGCGGGATAAGTGTGCAAACGTTCAGATTCGCTCGAATGTATGATAAGCAGTATTTAGCAACATTATGATAAATTTATCTTTTTTGAAAGATCGCAGGAGTGTAATTCAGATTATTATGCCAATAATATTGGCATGTTTTTCAGCATTATTTTTCTACTATGTGAATTCAAATATCGAAGAATTCCGTAATTGGCCTAACCTGAAATATAAATCTGGAGACAGCACGACATATCTTGACGCAGGAAACTGGCTTATAGGGAAAGCTGAATTTCATGAAGTTAAGCAAAGCGTGGCGATTAGACCATTTTTTTATCCTTTAATTGTAGCACTGTTAGAGGCAGCGCATCCTTGGGCTGTTTTAGTTTATCAATTTATATTATGGGAATTGCAGATACTGATTGTTTATTTCTGTGGAATATTAATAAGCCGATCAGCAGTAACGTCTTTTGTTCTTTCTTTATTTTGCGTAAGCATACTATCTCCAATAGGCATTTCCCTCCATGTGCTCGCTGAGACAACCTCTTCTTTTCTACTTGTTATTTCGCTATTTTTTTTGATTTATTACGCTACGTGCGGCAGTAGTATTTTTCTCTTTTTCTATCTCTTTGCGCTGTCATTATGTTCTGTAGTTAAGCCGTTATACTTCTATATATTTATTTTTAATTCCTTGTTAGGCCTTTTTTTTTGGAGAAAAAAAAATATAGTCGGAACACTTTTATTCCTACTGATTATGGTTCCAATATCATTCCAGCTCTACATTATGAAGAACAATTTTAATATTAACAATATTTCTTTTGTTGATACTTTAGCTGTTAACGATTACTTTCTTTGTAGACTTGAATTGTATAAAAGAAGAATAGAAAAAGAAGAAAACAGCATGAAAATTATAAAAACAATACGAGATGCTAGAAGGAATGCTATTGTAAAACTAATTGACAGGTATGGATACCGCGAAACTGGTATTGTTGTCAGTAAAGAATTTAATGAAAACATGAGAACGTATCCATATGATACTTTAAGGCTATTCATAGATTTAGTAATTGAGAATTCAAAGCAATCATCTTCTTTTCTTCCAGCCAAAACCTATTTACGGGAAAAGAGATTTTTTTTTATCAGCTTATGGCAAAGCGATTTTTTACGGACAATAAACATTTTATCGTTACTTATTTTCCTATCCATCTGTTTTTACTTTAAAAGTCATGCGCATAGAAAATATATTATTGTTAATATATCCTTATTTTTTTCCGTGTATGCAACGTACATAGCTAACGGAATAACATTTTGGCAAGGCGATCGTTTTATTATTCCTATTTATTTTATCAGTGCTATATGGTTTTTTATTCAAATCAACACCATATTGGATATAATTTCAGTATATAAAAAATGAGAGAGCCAATTATGGAGCCTGTTCTTCGTAATTTAAGAATAGGAAGAGTGTTGAATGAGATCAAGAAAGTGCCAAATTGCATGCTTCTTGATGTTGGATGCGGTTTTAATCATAAGTTTTTATCAACCGTTGAGCCGTATATTGCTCAAGGGGTAGGGATTGATTTTAAGGTACCCAACGTATCATTCAGGAAAATTCGCGCAATTCAAATGAAATTGAATGAGACCATGCCTTTTCATAATGATTCATTCAATATCGCGACAATGCTTGCAGTCCTTGAGCATCTTGAAAAACCAAAGCAAATTCTTGATGAAATAGCTAGAGTTTTGCAAGATGAAGGAAAACTGATCCTGACTGTGCCAGGAAAGCGGGCGAAACCTGTGCTGGAATTTCTTGCTTTCAAGCTTGGTATCGTCAATAGGGCGGAGATTGAAGATCATAAAAAATATTATGATCTTACTGATCTGCAAGAACTTGCAGATCAGAGTGGAAAGTTTGAAATTGTGCATCATAGATATTTTCAATTTGGCATGAACAACTTCTGTGTCATGAAAAAGATCTAATAAAATAACGATAAAATCAGCATCTATTAAATGTGTGAACTTTATGAATATACATGACGGGAAAATTTTAAAGTTGTCGATTGTTATTCCCGCTTACAACGAGGAGAAAACACTAAATACAGTGATCTATGCTGTGCAGGCAGTTGACCTGCCACTTATCAAGGAAATCATCCTTGTTGATGATGCCTCAACAGACAGCACGCGGCAGATCATGGAACAGCTGCCTGACAGCAACATAGTCAGAGTGTTTCATAAAAACAACCAAGGCAAAGGCGCGGCTCTGCGTTCCGGCTTCGCGGCTGCGACAGGTGACATCCTCTTGATTCAGGATGCGGACTTAGAATATGATCCTGCGGAGTATCCAAAGCTGCTCCAGCCGATTCTTGATGATAGGGCCGACGTGGTGTACGGCTCACGCTTTGTTGGTTCCGAAGCGCACCGAGTGCTGTACTTCTGGCACATGATGGGCAACCGCCTGCTGACCCTGCTTTCCAACATGTGCACCAATTTGAATCTGACCGACATGGAGACCTGCTACAAGGTTTTCCGCCGGGAGGTGGTGCAGCAGATCGTCATCAAAGAAGATCGCTTTGGCTTTGAGCCCGAAATCACGGCCAAGGTGGCCCGCACAGGCTGCCGGATTTATGAAGTCGGCATTTCCTACAGTGGACGCACCTATGCTGAAGGCAAAAAAATAGGCATAAAAGACGGTTTCCGCGCTCTATACTGCATTATCAAATATCGCTTCTTTGCTGACTGATCCCGCCTGCGGCAACAAAACCGCCGCTGTCATTGTCACCCACAACTCGCAGGCGGTGCTGGGCCGCTGCCTTGCCGCCTTGTCCGCGCAGACCGCGCCGCCGGTGCAGACCGCGCTGATTGATTCCGGCTCGGAGGACACTGCCTATCTCCAGCCTTATGTCGATAAGCCCAGCTTCATTGTCCGCTTTGCCGAGAACATCGGCTTCAGCCGGGCCAACAACATCGGCTGGCAGGCGGTGCGGCAAGAGGCGGAGGCGGTGCTCTTCCTCAACCCGGACGCATTTCCCGCCCCAGAGAGCTTGGAGCTGGCCTGCGCCTTTCTTGCCGCAAACCCGGCAGTCGGCTGCGTCGGCGGCAGGCT
>NZ_JBLWEP010000061.1:0-4440 GCF_048287355.1 Candidatus Electronema sp. TJ | reverse complement strand
ATCACTGCCGGGGCTGGCAGCAGAACCGCAAAGCCATGCCCGCCTGGCTGCGCCTGACAGCGGCTAGCAACGAGGTGCTGCTCTACCGCCGCCATCCCTCGCCCTACATGCTCTGGGCCTTGCTGAAATATGCCGCAGTCCGCTGGCTGAAGATCTGAGATGACCGTCTCCCTCATCATCCCCACTTGGAACGGCGGCAGACGCTTGGACGAGCTGCTGACCGCGCTGGCCCGGCAGACGCTCATGCCGGAGGAAATCCTGCTCGTTGATTCCGGCTCCACTGACGGCACGCTGGAGACAATCCTGCGGCATCAGGCGGGCAATCCCCGCCTCCGCCTGCTGCAAATTCCGCAGCAGGACTTCGACCACGGCGGCACCCGCACCTGGGCCGCGCAGCAGACTGCGGGTGAGATTCTTATCTGCATGACCCAGGACGCAGTGCCTGCGGCTGACGACGCGCTGGAGCTGCTTGTCCGCCCCTTGCAGGACGACGCGCGGCTGGCCGCGACCTACGGCAGGCAGCTGCCGCATTCGGACGCGACGCTGTTCAGCGAGCATCTCCGCCTCTTCAATTATCCCGCCCGGACGCAGCGGCGCAGCAGCCGGGACGGCGCGGCCTTCGGCTTCAGGACGGCCTTCATCTCCAACTCCTTCGCCGCCTGGCGCAGAGGGCCGCTGGCGGAGCAGGGCTGGTTTCCGCAGCGGCAGCTCTTCGGCGAGGACAGCTTGGCCTTGGCAAAGCTGCTGGCCAAGGGGTATGATGTCTTGTATGTCAGCGAGGCCCTGGTCCGGCACTCGCACAACTACACCCTCCGGCAGGACATGCGGCGTTACTTCGACATTGGCGTTTTTCACGACGGGCAGCAGGAGCTGATGCTGCGCTTCGGCGGCCCCGGCGGCGCGGGCAGGCAGTACGTGCGCTCCGAGCTGGCCCTGATTCTGGCCCAGAAGCAATACCGGCTCCTGCCGGAATGGTTGCTCCGTAACGCGGGCAAGTTCATCGCCTATCAGCTCGGCAGGCGGCAGCGGCTCCTCCCGCGCGGCTGGACGCGCCGCCTGAGCATGAACCCTAGCTGGCAGGGCTGGAACAGCTGACTCATGGTGCCCGTCCTGTCCTGGAACCTGCGCCAGCGCACGTCCTCCATTTACAAGCTGCTCCACATCCTCGACTGCCTGCTGGTCTGCGGCCACTTGGCCCTGCTGACGCTGCTCTACAAGGTGCCGTGGAGCCGCTACTACACCTGGCTGGAGCTTGTCGTCTTCGCCGCCAGCTTTGTCAGCTTCCACTACTTCCAGCTCTACCGCTCCTGGCGCGGCTGGAAGCTCTACTTGGAGTTCTTCGTCATCCTGAGAGCTTGGGCGGCGGTGGTCGGCTTCCTCCTCTTCTACTTTTTCGCCTTCAAGGTCTCAGACGGCTACTCGCGCGTGGTCTTTATCATCTGGTCGCTGACCACGCCGCTGCTGCTCTTTCTCTCGCATCTGGCGGTGCGGCAGGTGATGCGGCATTACCGGGCGCGGGGCAGGAACATCCGCCATGCGGTGATCGTCGGCGCGGGCGAGCTGGGCGTGCGCATGGCCCAGCAGACTGAAGCCATTCCCTGGGCGGGCATTGAGGTGGTCGGCTTCTTTGACGACAAGCTCGATCAGAAGGGCCACCTTGCCGTGAACAAGCCGCTGCTTGGCAGGATCCGCGACCTGCGCGAGTACCTGATGGTCAACGACATTGACTACGTCTACATCGCCCTGCCCATGCGGGCGGAGCGCAAGATCTTCTGGCTCCTGCGCGAGTGCCGCGACCTCGGCGCGCAGCTCTACCTTGTGCCGGATCTCTACATCTTCGGCCTGCACCACGCCGAGATCCAGTCCATCGGCGACACGCTCGTCCTCAGCTTCAACCCGGACCACAGCTGGAAGCGCGTCTTCGACATCGTCTTCTCCCTTGCCATTCTCCTGCTCACCGCGCCGCTGATGCTCCTGATCATGCTGCTGATCAAGTTAGACAGCAGAGGGCCGGTGATCTACCGGCACAGGAGGATCACCGCGATGGGCAGGGAATTCGGCTGCCTCAAGTTCCGCACGATGGTGGTGGACGCGGAGCGGAAGCTGCACGAGCTGCTGGCCGCTGATCCCGCCTTGGCCGAGGAGTGGCGCACCACCTTCAAGCTGAAGAAAGACCCGCGCATCACCCGCGTGGGCCGCTTCCTCCGCCGCACCAGTCTGGACGAGTTCCCGCAGTTCATCAACGTGCTCAAGGGCGAGATGAGCGTGGTCGGGGCGCGGCCCATCGTCGGCAGGGAGCTGGAGGAATACTACAAGGGCAGCGGCGGGCCGAGCGCGGGCCGCTACGTCTCCATGAAGCCGGGCATCACCGGCCTGTGGCAGGTGAGCAGGCGCAGCGATGCCGAGAACTATCAGGAGCGGATCGAGCTGGACGACTGGTACGTGCTCAACCACTCCCTTGTCGGCGACCTGAAGATCATCATCAAGACCGTCGGCTGCATGTTCAGCGGCAAGGGCGCGTACTGAAGATGCCCTTGCCGCTGTCCGCAGCACAATAAACCCAAGCTGTGACCAGAACCTGCGGCGGAATCCCTTCAGTCTGCTGAACAGCCGCTTCGCTTCCCCGGCGGCCTGAGGCCGCAGTCCAGCTCCAGAACCGCCCGCAGCCGCTCCTCTTGGCCGGTTTTGATCCACAGCAGCATCTCCTCGTGCGGCAGCTGCTCAAACAGGCTTTTTCGCGTCTGCCCGTCCCTCTCCTCCGCCAGCGTCCGTTCACGGATTCGGCCCAGCAGCTCCAGCAGGACAGCGTATTCCGGGCCGTAGTCCGCCTCCAGCCGCTTTCTGATCCGGGCCGCCAAGGCCGGACTTTTGCCGTTGGTCGAGACCGCGATGCTCAGATCACCCTGCCGTGCAACCGCCGGAACCTGAAAGCCGCACAGCTCCGGCGCGTCCGCCACATTGGCCAAGATGCCCGCCGCCTTGGCCTCCTGCGCCACGGTCTCGTTGACCGCCGCGCTGTCCGTGGCCGCAAAGACCAGCAACGCCCCGCGTAAATCACCCGGCTGAAAGCGGCGGGCCTGCCAGTCAAGCTCGTCGGCAGCGGACAGCTCATGCAGCCTTGCCGTGAGCTGCGGGCTGATCAGCCGCACCCGTGCGCCTGCCTCCAGCAGGGAGAGCGTCTTGCGCTCCGCCACCTTGCCGCCGCCGACAACGATGCAGAGCTGGCCGCTGATATTCAGAGAAAGCGGGTACATGAAAACAGCTTTACTTGCCTGCTGCGGCATGTTATAGCGATTTCAACGGCGGCCCCTGTCCGCCTGCTCCTGTCAATCTTCATGCTGCTGCGTCGCTCCTTATGCTGGCTGATCTTTTATATGTCACCTTCCCGGCCTCCGGCGTGCGGACGTGGATCTTCCTGCCTCCGCTGACTGCCTTTGCCGTGTCCTTTCTGGCCTCCATGGGCGGGCTGTCCGGCGCGTTCCTGCTGCTGCCCTTTCAGATGAGCGTGCTGCATTACACCGCACCTTCAGTCAGCGGCACCAATCAGCTTTTCAATGTCATCGCCATTCCCAGCGGCGTGTGGCGTTACGCCAGAGAGCGGCGCATGACCTGGCCGCTGACAGCGGCGGTGGTTGTCGGCACGCTGCCGGGCGTGCTGATCGGGGCCTGGGCGCGGCTGGAATATCTTCCTGATCCGCGCAGCTTCAAGCTCTTTGCCGGGCTGGTGCTGCTGGGCATAGGCGGCAAGCTGCTGGCCGATCTCCTGACAAGCAAGACAGTGCCGCAGCCACGGCAGGCGGACTTTGTCGTCACGGAAAGCAGGCTCTCCCTGCGCACTGGGGAATTCAGCTTCGCAGGGGAGAAGTTCTCCTTCTCTGTGCCGCAGATCGTGCTGCTGGCCTTTGCTGTCGGCATAGTCGGCGGCATTTACGGCATCGGCGGCGGCGCGATCATCACCCCGTTCATTGTCACCTTCCTGCATCTGCCGGTTCATGCTGTGGCCGGGGCCTCGCTGCTGGGCACCTTCATCACCTCAGTTGCCGGTGTCTTCATCTACCAGCTGCTTGCCAGATTCTATCCCGGCATGTCAGTCGCCCCGGACTGGCAGCTTGGCATCCTTTTCGGCATCGGCGGTTTCTGCGGCATGTACTGCGGCGCACGCTGCCAGAAACATCTGCCAGTGAAAGCCGTCAAGGCACTGCTCTGCTTCTTTCTGTTCGCCGCCGCCTGCAATTATCTCCTGTGATGCGGCAAGGAGGCTGGCCGCCACCTGCTGCGGCCGAACGCCCTGCGCTGTCATTATACAGGTGGAGTAGTATAACATGTTTCCCTTGCCCTGCGCCAGATTGTCTGTCTCGTAGGGGCCTGCCCCTTGTATCTTTCGAGATGTGGTGGTTAGCTGCCATCATACGAGCTGGGGAGATCTTGCGCCTGCCCCTA
>NZ_JBLWEP010000060.1:0-12059 GCF_048287355.1 Candidatus Electronema sp. TJ | reverse complement strand
ATCAAACACCCCGGCTGATGCCCGGCCAGATTTGGGTATGCAGCTGCAATTGCAGGCGGACGGGCAGCTGCTCCCGCAGGAGAAAGTCTGCCAGCCGCGCTGGAGCAAGACGGTCAATGACAGGCGAGAAGAGCACCGGCAGCAGTTCGGTCAGATGCTGCTCACGGACCAGCTTTGCCGCCCAGGCCGCGTCCTCTTCCGAGCAGAGAACAAACTTGACCTCATCGCGGCTGCCTGCCGCTTTGCGCCGCCGGAGCAAGGCGATATTGCCCCAGTCATTATGCGCCGTCATCCCGGAGTCCGGGCATTTAATATCCAGAATCACCCTGACGGCTGCCGGAACCCGTTCAATGCTCAGGCTGCCGCCGGTCTCCAAAAGCACCTCACGGCCCTGCCTCAGCAGCGCGTCCATGAGCGGATACACCGTCTCTTGCAGCAGCGGCTCTCCGCCGGTGATCTCCGCCATGCAGCCAGGATACGGCTCCAGTTCCGCGCATATCTCGGCGACGCGCATCAGTTTGCCTTCCTCATCCCACGTGTAGCGGGAATCGCAATACGTACAGCGCAGATTGCAGCCGCAAAGCCGGACAAAGACGCAGGGCAGTCCGGCATGGGTGGATTCGCCTTGGATGGAGTGAAACAGCTCGGAAACCCGCAGGCTGCTGTTCATCCGCCGTAATAGATCACGCCGCTGGAGTCGGTCTCGCGCACCTCGACAGCATGAATCTGATACCGCTCTGTTGTCAATACGCCTTTGAGCTGAATGAAGAAATACCGGGCGATGTGTTCTGATGAGGGGTTGCAGTCCTGAAAGGCGGGATGCTCGTTCAAATCACGATGATCCAGCTCATCCACCACGATGTTCACCTGCTGCTTGAGCGTTTTGAAGTCAACGCCCATGCCTAATTTGTCCAGCTCGCGGACGCGGACAGTCACCTTGACCTTCCAGTTATGGCCGTGGGGCCGCTCGCAGTTGCCGGGGTACTCGCGCAGATGATGTCCGCCGGAAAAATGGGTTTTGATGAAGATGTCGAACATATAGTGTCCTGTGCTGGCAGAGTTTGCTGGTTCGGCCTACTTTACGCGGCAGGACGGGGATTGGCAAGGGTGTTCTGCCGGCAGGGGCATGCAGATGAAAAATCATTTCCTGCTTGAACTGCGGCCCCTGCTGACGATAATATGAGCAGATGATCAGTGCTGGCAACGTCCTGCGCCTGTGCCGGACGGGCAGGCATTTCAATTCTCAGCGGAGGTGCGCATGAAACAGCCGGAAACCGCCTATTGGGTCGCGTCCATGCTCGGCAAGAAAAAGGGTGTGTCCGACTTGAACATCACTGTGGGCAAGCCGCTCCAAGTCGAAATCGACGGCGCGCTCTCACTGGTCGAGGTCGAGCCGCCAGTTGAGGAGCTGACCCCTTTTCAAACCGAAGTCTTCGCCCTCAACCTGATCAACGGCAACCAGCGCCTGCTGAGGGATCTGGTCTCCACCGGCTCCTGCGACCTCTCCTACACCTTGGATGGAAAGGCCCGCTTCCGCGTCAACGTCTTCACCCAGAAGGGCTGCTACTCCTCGGTGCTGCGGAAGCTGGAAACCAAGATTCCTTCCATCAAGGACTTCGGCTTTCCAGACTGCTTCTACAAGATGGCCAAGGAACGCAACGGCCTGATCCTTTTCACCGGCGGCACCGGCACCGGCAAAACCACGTCGCTGGCCTCGATTCTTAATGAGATCAACGAGACCCGCGCCGTCCATCTTGTCACGCTGGAAGATCCGATCGAGTACGTGCACCCTCATAAAAAGGCCACCTTCAACCAGCGCGAGCAAGGCGATGACTATGACACATTCGCCACCGGCCTGCGCGCCGCTCTCCGCCAGGCTCCAAAGGTGATTCTCGTCGGCGAGATACGCGACCGCGAGACGCTGGAGATTGCGCTCACCGCCGCTGAAACAGGCCACGTGGTTTTCTCCTCGCTGCACACCATAGACTCAGGCCAGACTATCAACCGTGTCATCGGCATGTTCGAGCATGACGAGCAGGCGCAAATCCGGGTGCGCCTGGCTGACACTATCCGCTGGGTCGTCAGTCAGCGCCTGCTGCCCAAGCGCGGCGGAGGCCGTGTGGCGGCACTGGAGATACTCCACACCAGCCTGCGGGTCAAAGACTTGATCCTCAACGGCGAAGACGTGGCCGCAGACAAGACCTTCTACAATATCCTCACCGAAGGTGTGACCTTGGACATGCGCACCTTTGATCAGCATATCCTCCAGCTTTTCGAACAGGAGCTGATCACCGAGGAGGTGGCCATGACCTACTGCTCCAACCGCAGCGTGATCAAGCGGGGCATGGACACCATCAAGGCCACCAAAGGGGAAAGCACCTCCAATATCACAGGTCTTGCCATGGAGCAGACGGAAGATCCAAACAAGAGATGAACACCGCAGAGGCCGCTGCGCCTGAACCCGTCCCGCATCGGAGAACGACATGATCAGCAACTGCCCCCACTGCCAAGGCGCGCTCAAATTCAGCACCGCCCAGCTTGGCAAGATCGAGCAGGCTCTCAAGGCCCTCAAGCCCGGCCAGCGTCTGCCGCTCAAATGCCCGCACTGCGCCAAGCCGATGAACCTCGACGCGGCAGGCAATGCCGAAGGCGCGGCAGCTCCGGCAGCACCTCCGCCCAAGCCTCCAGATCCGGCTGCCGAGGTGATCAAGCCGCCGCCGCCGCCGAACATGGACTGGCTGAAGAGCCAGAAGAATGAGGAGATGCAGTTCAATGACAGCGCCCGCGACGTGCCCATGGCCTTGGTGCTGCACAGCGATGACAACATGCGCCATCTGATCAAGTCGGCGATGGAGGCCTTGGGGTATCAGGCATCCTCAGTTGAAACGCCTGAGGAGGCTGTTCATGAAACGCTGTCGGTCAGCTACGCCTGCATCATCTACCACACCGGCTTTGAACCGGGCGGACTGAAGAACTCGACGTTTCACAACTACATGCGCAAAATGCCCATGTCGCGGCGGCGCTACACCTTCTACATCCTGATCGGGCCGGAGTTCATCAGCCTCTATGACATCCAGGCACTGGCCAACAGTGCCAACTTGGTGGTGGCGGAGAAGGATATGAAGGACTTTCAGCCCATCCTCCACAAGGCCATTCCGTACTACGAGCAGCTCTTCGGCCCGCTGCTGGAGCAGCTGGCCGACTTCGGCAAAAAATAGCCCCTCTGAAAAAAAAGACGGGGTTCCTTCAGGAAACGGTTGTTTTTCAGGGACATCTCTGGTAAAAGCCTTGGTTGGGCCGTCGTTCATGGGGAGCGGCGGACAAAATCAATGGACAAACGCATTTCATTTGACTGAAGGCCGGCCCGGCCCGGTCTGCAGAGGAACGGCAAACCCATGACTGACAAGGGAATTCGGCCCGCTTCGGCGGCGGAAGAAAGTGGCATGGAAGACATCAGCTTCGCTGAACTCTTCGAGCAGGAAGACAACAACACGGTCATCAACGTCCAAGAGGTGGTGATGGGCACCGTGGTCGAGGTGAAGCCTGACGCGATTCTGATCGACGTGGGCGACAAGGCGGAAAGCTACATTGCGATCAGCGAGTTCCGCAATGAGGATCCCGACCGGGTGATCAAAGTTGGCGACAAGTTTGAAGTCTTCATCGAAAAACGGAAGGAGGAGGGCGGCCTGCTGCTTTCCCGCGAAAAGGCCATTGCCATCAAAGTCTGGGAGGAAATTGCGCGCATTCAGGAGGAGGAAGGCACCATAACGGGCCGGATCGACAGCCGGGTCAAAGGCGGCATGTCCGTCGACATCGGCGTTCCCGCCTTCCTGCCCTACTCGCAGATCGACCTGCGTCCGGTCAAAGACATGGACGAGCTGATCGGCCAGAGCTTCGAGTTCAAAGTGCTCAAGTTCAACCGCAAGCGCAACAACGTGGTCATTTCCCGCCGGGCCATCCTTGAGGAGCAGCGGGCCAAGCTGCGCGAGCAGATGCGGGCCACCCTCAAAGAGGGTCAGACGGTCGTCGGTGCGATCACCAACATCACCGACTACGGCCTGTTCATTGACCTTGGCGGCATGGACGGTCTCTGCCACATCACCGACCTGTCTTGGGGCCGGGTTTCCCATCCCTCCAAGCTCTACACTGTCGGTCAGGAAATTGAGGTCAAAGTCCTCAAGTACGACCAAGAGTCTGACCGGGTTTCGCTCGGCATCAAGCAGCTCCGCCAAGACCCATGGGAAACGGTGCCGGAGAAGTACCCCGCAGGCAAAAAGGTCGTCGGCAAGGTGGTCTCCATCACCGACTACGGCACCTTTGTCGAGCTGGAGGAAGGCGTTGAGGGTTTGGTGCACATCTCTGAGATGAGCTGGTCGAAGAAGCCCCGTCATCCTTCCAAGATCGTCAGCGTGAGCCAAGAGATCGAGGTGCAGGTGCTGAAGGTGGAGGCCGAGACCAAGCGCATCTCCTTGGGCATGAAGCAGCTTCAGCCCAACCCGTGGGATGTGGTCGAGGAAAGCTACCCCATCGGCGCGATCATCGAGGGCAAGATCAAAAACATCACCGATTTCGGCATTTTCATCGGCATTGAGGAAGGGATTGACGGCCTGATCCATGTCTCCGACCTCTCCTGGACAGAGCGGATCAAGCATCCTTCAGAGAAATACTCCAAGGGCGATTCCATCCAAGCTGTTGTTTTGAAAATAGACAAGGATAACGAGCGGTTTTCCCTCGGCGTGAAGCAGCTCAAGCCCGATCCGTGGCAGACGGTCTTCACCAACTATCCTCTCGGCAGCACTGTTGAAGGCACCATCACCAACGTCACCGATTTCGGTGTTTTTGTGCAGCTGGAAGAGGGCATTGAAGGGCTGGTGCATGTCTCTGAGATCAGCCGGGACAAGGTCAAGACTCCGGTCGGTCTCTACAACATCGGCGACACGCTGAAGACGGTGGTGATCAACGTTTCCTCTGAGGACCGCAAAATAGGTCTGTCCCTGAAAGATACGGAGGCGCGGCCAGAGAAGACCGGCGGCGAGGCCTCCAGCGCGGATGAGGCTGCTCAGAAGGCGCAGAAAGGCTCCGGCCCCGCCACCTTCGGCGACCTGCTCAAGGCCGCCGCCAGCGCTGCCGAGAGTGAATAGCTGAACTCCAGCGGCAGAGGAAAGGCCGCTGTTTCCTGTGCGCAGGGAGCAGCGGCCTTTTTTTCGTATTTCAGCGGCCGCCGCACAGCGGTCGCGCATAGTTTACAAGGACACTGCGAAACCATCATGCTTAAGCGTGAACTGATCAGCGAGGCTGCCGGGCAGCTTGATGAATATTACAAACAGGATGTCGCCCAAGCTCTTGATGTCATTTTGGAAGAGATCGCCCAAGCCCTGACCGACGGGCGCAGGGTGGAAATCCGGGGCTTCGGCAGCTTCTCCGTCCGCACCCGCAGGCCAAGGACGACCAAAAATCCTAAAACTGGCAGGATCATGGATATTCCAGCCCGGAAAACCCTGCATTTCACCATGAGCAAATCGCTCAAAGAAGTCCTGATCGAGGCCTAGCCTCAGCCTTTCCTTCCAGACCTCGTTCGGGACGTTCGCGATGAGGTCTCGGACGTTCAAAACCTCTTCTGGAAGGTCCGACTCGAGATCAGGGATGTCCAGAACGTCATTGGGAACATTCTTGGTCTCGTCTGGGATGTTCCAAACGCTGTCCCGGACATCCGCAGTCTCGTTCTGAACCTCCCCGATGACGTTTGGCATGTCCGCAACCTCGTCTGGGATGTCCGGGACGAGGTTGCGGATGTTCCTGATGCCATCGGGGATATCCGGGAAGAGATCCGGAACCTTCTGAACGCTGTCTTGTACCGCAGCAGCAGGCCGCCGCCGGTCTCACAGGAAGGGAGCAATGTCGCCCTTGCCTTCCCGCAGAATCTCCGGCTGTTCGGTCACCAAGGAAATCACTGTGGATGGCTCCGGGAACAACTCGCCGCCGTCAATAATCAAATCAACCTGACTGCCGAACAGCTCCTCAACCGCATAGCTGTCCGCCGGGACCGCGCAGTCCTCGCGCAGGGCGCTGGTGTTCAGCACTGGATTGCCCAGCGTCTCGATCAGTGCCAGGCAGATGGGTGACTGCGGCAGGCGGATGCCCACGGTCTTCTGCTTGGTCAGCATGATTTTCGGCACCAATTTCGAGCCGGGCAGCACCATGGTGTAAGGGCCGGGCAGATGCCGCCGCAGCAGACGGTAGGCCGGACTGCTGACATGGGCGTACAGGCTGATGTCAGCCAGCGAGGCGCACATGAAGGAAAAAGGCTTGTCCTTGGCACGGCGTTTGATCTCATGCACCCGGCTTACCGCCTTCTGGTTGAAAATGTCACAGCCGAGGCCGTACATGGTGTCGGTCGGATAACAGACCACGCCGCCCTTTTTCAGCACCTCAACCGCCATGTTGATGAGTCGCTGCTGCGGGTTGACCGAATTGATCTCTATTTGTCTTGCCATGTTTCGCTCCGCTGCGCCTTCGTTGCGTCCTCGGCCATTGTACACGGAAAGGGACTGGCGGACAACCTTTCAGCATCGGGAAAAGCTGAGGAAAATTTTTTGAACTCTGCCGGAATGCGGCTTGTTGCGCATTATAAAATACCCTATAATATTTTTCACCAGCCAGGCCGCCGCCTGGTCAAAATTGACCCCAGCTTTTGGCAGAAAAATGGCCTCACAGACCGATCAGCGCACCGCAGACCTTGAGGAAGTCAGGAAAATTCTTGAGCATCATCCGCGCGTCAAGCTGCTGAACACAGAGGGCGAACCGCCAGACTGCTACGAGATTGAATACCGTCTCGCCGGACTGAGCAAAGCCGAGGACGGCAGCATCAGCAGGGCATCCAGCCATGTCATGCTGATCACTCTGCCCTTCGGTTATCCCCATTTTCCGCCCGCTGTCAAGCCGCTGACCCCTGTTTTTCATCCTGACATCGATCCTGACGGGGTGCGCATCTCCTCGCGCTGGCAGCAGGAGCCGTCCCTTGCCAAGCTGATTCTTCATATTGGCGAAATGATCTGCGGCAAGACATACAGCTTGCAAGATCCCTTCAATCAGGAAGCGGCGGACTGGTACAGCGAACATGCGGCGGAGCTGCCGTTGGACAGCTTGGAGGGCGGCACGGCGGACGCTGGCGTGACGGACGAGTTTGATTTTGGTTTGGAGGATATTGACCTGAGCAGCATCGCTCCTTCGGCTGAGGAGGAGGTCGGCGGCATTGAACTGTCCTTGGAGATGGAAGCACCGCAGGCTGTGCACGACATTTCCGGCGTGGACCATTCCGAAAATACGGAGCAGGACAGTGCTGATTTTGCTTTGGAGCTGGATGCATCACCTTCCGCCGCCGCGCAGGAAGATTTTGATATCGGCGTGAATGAACGTGTGCAGGACGAGGCGGAATTTGAGCTGGAAATCGGCGAGCCAGAGGCCGCGCCGCCTCAGGCGGACTTCGCGCCGAAGCTGGCGGAAATCCGCGCCCATATCGACCGGAAGGAAATCTATATCGCTGAGCGGCTGCTGAAGGAGATTCCGCCTGCTCTGCCGGAAGCGGAAGGATTCAGGCAGAAGGTCAAGGCCGCGCAGGAGCAGTGCGACACGCTCCTACAGGAAATGAAAATGCTGGAGGAAGAGGACAACTTCCCCGAAGCGAAAAAAATTCTTGTCAAGCTGAAAAAAGTTGCGGCGGACCTGCCTGGTTTGGCGGATATCGGCAGGCGGCTGGAACAGTCCCAATCCCTGCTCGACACCTTCAGCAGCAAAAAGGAGTCTGTGGCTGCTGAGCCGCAGGCGGAACAACTGCCGTCAGACGGAGAGAAGAAAAAGAAAAGACCTTCCCCGCCTCCTCCGCCCCCTAAAGAGAAGGCGGCTGAATCTGCTGAAAAAAACAAGGGAAAGTCAAGAGTATCCAGAACAATCAGACGGGAGATTCCAGTTGCGCCTTTCGCGGCGGCAGGCATTGCTGCCGCGCTGATTGTTGCTGGCGGGCTGATGTACACCAGAGACTCCAACATTCTGCTGGAGGCGGGCTTGGATTGGCAGGAAGCGCAGAGTCTGCTCAAACGGAAGAACTATCAGGGGGCTGAGGAAAAAGCTGGCGCAGCCCTCGGCAGGCTGAAAAGCATCCTCATCCCGCTGCCGGAAAAAAGCCGCATCAGAAAAGAAATCGAAGCGATGCTGGCAAGCGGCGAATTAATTGACGGAAAAGAGGGCAAGCGCAGCTACAAAGGGAAGAACATGCCGCTTGCGGAGGCGGACAAGCATGAGAAGACAGACCTGCTGGCCGCCCAAGCCGCCGAGAAGTTGAAGGCAAACAGCACCAGCGAGGCTGCCGCGTTCTACGAGCAGGCCGCCGCGCTCGCCGCGCAGGCTCCTGTCTATCCTGTTGCCGCCGAGACAGAGCGTTTTCAGGAGGAAGCCCGCCAGCTGAGGCTGAAAGAGGCTCAACGTGCCGCAGAGGAGGCTGAGGATCTCGGCGACTGGAAAAAAGCGGCAGAGAGCTGGCAGCAGGCTGTCAAGCACTGCAAGGGCGGGGAAGACTGCGAGAAATTCAAAAAAAGAATGTCTGATGCGATCTTCAAGCGGGAGCTTGACGTGTCAAGAGAGAGTTTCAAGGACTCTCATACGCAGTGGCAGGAAACTGTGCGCAAGCTCAAGGACTTGCAGGAGCGGATGGACAGCGATCCGAAATCCTTCACCGATGAGCACCGGCGCGAGCTGGAGCAACTGCTGATCCGCTCGCAGTTCTATCAGCTTCTGTCCGCAGCCAGCGAGTTCTACAGCAAAGGTGATGATGCCGCTGCGGTCAGGGACTATAAGACAGCAGCGGAGCTGCTCAGGAGCAGACAGGCCATGTTTGAGCCGGAGGAGCGGAGCGGGGCGGATAAAATCACGCGAACTGCGGTGATGATTGAAGTCAGCGCAAAATTGAACGCGGCTGGGGAAGCGGAGCGGCAAGGAGGCCGCCAGAGCGAGGCACTGCGGCTTTATGAGGAGGTGCAGAAGCTGCTCGGCACCTCAGGTCTTGATCCTGTGCTGGAGCGCAGCGTCAAGGAGAAGCTCGAAGGATTGCGCCAAGATGTAGACGGGAAACGCAGAATGGACTGGCTGAACCGGAACTATAAAAAATTATTCTGTGAAGCCTACTCCTATTCCTGCGGCTCCGACCTCAGCAAACCCGGCATGACCCTGAGCAAAAAAATCAACGGGATGGAGCTGTACAAGCTCCATTGCGTCGAGCGAAGCCAAGGCAGCTCCTACCGTCTTGAGCTGGAGTATCTCTACAATCCTACCGCCAATCAGTGGACACCCTACCGGAATGCTGGTCAGTGATGATGGTGACAGCCGCCATGGGTATGCGCATGTCCCGGCGCAGCCAATGGCCCGCCCGCCCTGCTCAGGGCTTCATGGAGGGCATGTTCCGCTGCATGCAAAGATTCTGCTGCGCTGCGCAGGAGGTCGGCAATTTCCGGCGCATCTGCGGTCAACGTGTCCGCCCATTGAAGAAACTCCGCGCCATGACCATGATTATGCTCAATCCAATGCGGCAGCAGCACCCGCACCTTGTCCAAGCTGTTCATTTGTCTCTATCCGTGTTCTGTTCCATTAAAAGAATGGAGCCGTTGAGCAGATCAACGCTCCTGACCCGCACCCCTCGCAGGGTCAGCGGCTCTTCAAAATAAGTGCTGAGAATCACGCCGTCCGCCGTCACATCCACGACAGTCACAGATTCCATCACCGTTTCACGGCTGCCCTGCCGTTCCACCACCGCCTTGAGCTGGCACATTTCTTTTCTCCTCTCAAATAAGAAAGCGGAATTCTCCTTTACCAAGAAGATCGTGCAGATGCAGGATGCCCAGCACGCTGCCCCGCCCGTCCAGCACCGCCAGCACCGTGATGTCCTTTTCCTGCATCAGACTGAGCGCATCAGCGGCCATCAAATCTGGGCCGATGCTCACCGGCGTTCTGGTCATGATCCCGGCAAGATCAGCCCCAGCTTTGCGCAGTTTACCGGGCAGCAGATTGTTGAGCAGATAGCGGCGGAGGTCGCCGTCCGTGATGATCCCGCGCAGTTCGCCGGAAGCTGAGTTGATCAGCACCGCGCCGAGATTTTTGCGGTTCAGTTCGGCAATCGCCTCGTCAAAGGCCGCTGTCTCGCTGACCATCGGCACCTTGTCGCCGGTAAGCATGACTTCCCGCACCGCAACCTTGAGGCGCTCGCCCAGACTGCCGCCAGGATGATTGCGCCGGAAGTCCTCAGCCCGGAAACGGCGGCGCCTGAGCAGAGCAACAGCAAGAGCGTCACCTAAGGCAAGAGTAGCTGTGGTGGAGGCGGTCGGAGCAAGCCCTAATGGGCAGGCTTCCATTGGCACGGCCACACTGAGCACCACCGCCGCCTGTTCTGCCAGCGAGGAGCGGATATTGCCGGTCATGGCGATCACCGGCACGGCACGTTCTTTGAGGCTGGCCAGCAGCCGGTTCAGCTCCGTGGTCTCGCCAGAATAGGAAATCGCCAGCACCACATCGTTCGCACCGACCATGCCGAGGTCGCCGTGCATGGCCTCCACCGGATGGAGAAAACAGGACGGCGTGCCGGTGGAATTGAACGTGGCCGCCATTTTCTGGCCCACCAGCCCAGACTTGCCAATGCCGGTAATGATCAGCCGACTTGGCGGACAGGCCATGATCAGGTCAACCGCTTGAACAAACTCCTGCCCCAAGGCATCACGGACAGCATAAATTCCCTTTGCCTCAATGTTCAGAGCTTCTCGCGCATGTTCAACGGTCATCCTTTTCTCCTGTCAAATCAATGACAATTCTGCCGCGTGTCCGGCCTGTCAGCATATCGTCAATAGTCTGGCTGAGCTGGGCCAAGCGGATGCGGACGCTGAGAGCTTGCAGCGCATCTTGCAGCAAGAGCCGCCACAATCCAGCCAGCTTGTCCCAGATTTCTTTGCGCCGGGACAGGGGGCATTCGGCGGAGTCAATCCCAACCAAGCTCACCCCGCGCAGAATGAAGGGATAGACGGTCAGCGGCAGCTCGCCAGAAGCCGCGTTACCGCAGCAAGTTACGATGCCGTTGTACTGCGCCGCCTTGACTGCGCCTGCGAGGATTTCGCCGCCTACTGTGTCCACCACCCCTGCCCAGCGTTCGCGGAGCAAGGCCGCGCTTGCCCGGCCTATGGCCTGCTGCCGGTTCAACACCGCCGCGCAGCCAAGCTGGCGCAGGAACTCATGTTCGCTCTCCTTGCCGGTGACTGCCGTGACTGCAAAGCCGAGCTTGGCCAGCAAGGCGCAGGCTAAAGAACCGACCCCGCCAGTCGCGCCAGTGACCAGCACCGGCC
Organism: Candidatus Electronema sp. TJ; assembly: GCF_048287355.1. Classification (NCBI taxonomy): domain Bacteria; kingdom Pseudomonadati; phylum Thermodesulfobacteriota; class Desulfobulbia; order Desulfobulbales; family Desulfobulbaceae; genus Candidatus Electronema; species Candidatus Electronema sp. TJ. The sequence goes on along the minus strand of NZ_JBLWEP010000060.1, from coordinate 684 downwards.
CCTGCTCAGGCTGCAAGCCAAGGGACAGCAGCTTGTCCACGCACTGCGCAGCAGTGAAGCCAGCGGTGCCGATCTGCATGGTTTCGAGCAAAGAGAGCGGCTCCGGCTTGGGCAGCACCCAAGCTGCGGGAACACGGATGTATTCGCCGAAACCGCCGGGCGTGTTCATGCCAAGATCATAACACATGCAGAGCGCTTTGTCACCCGCGCTGAACTGCGGCGCGGTCGAAGCAGCCACCACTCCTGCCGCGTCAATGCCCGGCGTGTGCGGATATTTCTTGGTCACGCCCCGGTTGCCGCTGGCGGAGAGCGCATCCTTGTAGTTGAGCGAGGAAAAATGCACCCGGATCAGCACGTCGCCGGGCGGCAGGTCGGCGATGCGGCGTTCCTCAACAGCCCGCTGAAAGCCGCCGTCTTGTTCCCGCACAACCAAAGCGCGGAAGGTGGTTTGCTCGTTCATAGACCTCCTGTGCAAGAAGTGCTTGTTGATACTTCTCCAATGTGAGCGCAGACACTAAACCAAATTCTTCTTGCAGCAGCAAGAAGCTCTTCCTCTATTTATCCATCCCGCCAACAAAGATCAACCATTCTCAGCTGCTGCAAGAAATAAAAAAGGGAGGACAGATTGCTCTGCCCTCCCCTTGGGTGCGCGGCTTGAACGCTGTCTTACTTCACTTCCTCAAA
>NZ_JBLWEP010000059.1:0-12258 GCF_048287355.1 Candidatus Electronema sp. TJ | reverse complement strand
GACCTGCAACAACTTGGGTTGTCACTGCTTCTTGAGGATTTCTCTGTTTTGAACTTTTGCAGGAATTGCAGCCAGGCGGAACGCCGCGTCATGCGCTGCGGAACCGCTTTGCTCCGGCTGAAAACCCGCCGCAGCCGCCGGAAAACGCGTTTGCTTTGCCCTGATTCCAATTGGAACCGGGGCAAAGTCAATTGGAATCGTCCTGATTCCGGTTGGAATTGACACGATTCCTGCCGGAATCAACCCGATTCCTGTTGGAATCAGCCCGATTCCAATTGGAATTGCCCTGATTCCGATTGGAATTGCTCCGATTCCAATTGACTTTGCCTTGATTCCTATCGGAAACGCTCCAATTCCAATCGACATTGACACGATTCCAATTGGAATCAGGGCAAAGCAAGCGTGAACCGTCTCAATTGAAACGAGCATCCTTCCGGCGCAGGCGGCGGGAAAACAGAATAATTCAGCAGAGCTGCTGTGAACGCGCGGAGGCAGCCATGCCTGTGGGAAAAGCGGACGCTTCAGGCTGGGCTGAGCAAAAAAACTTCCGCATAAGGTTTACGCTTCTCCTTTCGCCCGGCATCCGCAAGAAACTTTTCCGTGAACAGCAGAGGTCACAACTTAGGTTATCATGTTAATCTATTAAACTGCCTCATTCCGGCTGCTGTCAATCGCTTTTGCTGTTCCTCCGTGCTGCGGAACATTCTGCTGTTGCGCAGGCCCGGCTGTTTTTGTACAATCTTTCTAAGTTATTGTCATACATCCTGCAACCATGAACCCAGAGGAGAACTTGTATTATGGCTTGGCAGCAGAAAAGGAGGCAGCTCAGGACAACGCTCATCGGCCTGATGCTGCTTTTCTCCAGTGCGCTGATGATCATGAATGCCGCCGCGTCTGGACAGACGGAGCCGCCCGACTTCGGCAAATATTACGCCTTGGTGATCGGCAACCAGAGCTACCGGCATCTTGAGGAGCTGACCACGGCGCGGGCTGACGCGAAGGAAATAGCCAAGCTGCTGGAAGAGCGGTACGGCTTTGAAGTCGAGCTGCTTCTCGACGGCGACCGCGAGCGGATGCTCTGGACGCTGTCTCAGCTTCCCAAAAGAACAACGAGCAAGGACCGGGACAATCTGCTGATTTATTACGCAGGTCACGGCCAGCTCGACAGAAACGGCGCAGGCCGCTGGCTGCCGGTGGACGCGGAGGCTGAAGATGAGAGCAATGGGATTCCGACCTCATCGCTCACAGATATTCTCAGCTCTGTCCAAGCCAGACATATTCTGGTGCTGTCTGACTCGGTTTATTCTGCCAGTCTTCAGCTGCCAGACAATGCCCGTCTGAAGGAAAGCAGGGAGGAGCGGCTCCGGCGGCTGCTCGAAACGCCCTCGCTCACCGCCCTGACCTCTGGCAGCGACCGGCCCATGCATGAGGCCGGAGCCAAGCATTCGCTCTTTGCCCGCAATGTGCTGATCAGCCTGCGGGACAACCGGGACGTGCTGTCCGGTCGCAGCCTGTTTGGGCGGCTGCTCAAGCCTGTGTACCAGAGCACCGAGCTGCTGCCCCGCTACGGACATCTTGTCAGGACAAATCAGAAGCAGGGCGACTTCCTTTTCGCCACCCGCCATGCGCAGAACTCGTTTCAAACCGAGCCTGCCCGTCCTGCTCAGGCTCAGGCCGCGCCTCCCCAGCAGCAAGCCGCCGCGCCGCCACTGCCCCAGCCGAAACAAGGCGACGCGCTGATGAATGAAGCCGCAGGGATGGAGTTTGTCTATGTGCCGGGCGGCTGCTTTAAAATGGGTTCGCCTGTGGGCGAGAAAGGCCGTTTTGACTGGGAAGGGCCGGAACACGAGGTCTGCGTCAATGGCTTCTGGATGAGCCGTTATGAAGTCACGCAGGAGCAGTGGCTGAAAATCATGGGCAGCAATCCTTCCAGTCTGAAGAAAAACCAGCATCCGGTGGAGAATGTCTCATGGCATGACGCACAGGAGTTTCTTGCCCGGCTGAACAAGCGCTCCGGCAGAACCTACCGGCTGCCCACCGAGGCGGAATGGGAATACGCCTGCCGGGCGGGCGGCGGCGGCAAATACTGCGGCAGCGACAACCCGGACGCTGTGGCCTGGCATGAGGAGAACAGCAGCGGCAGCACCCGCCCGGCAGGCCGCAAGCAGGCCAACGCCTTCGGACTGCACGACATGAGCGGCAATGTCTGGGAGTGGTGCGCGGACAAGTTCGACAAGAACTACTACGCCATAGGCGGGGCGCGCAACAACCCGCGCGGCCCAGCCGACGGAGATGAGCAGGTGGTGCGGGGCGGCTCAGCGGGCAGCAGGGCGCACAACTGCCGCGCCGCTTTCCGCTTCAAAAACCGGCCTGATTACCGGGAGAACCTGATCGGCTTCCGGGTGGTGATGCAGCAGGAGTGAACGGAGCAAAACGCCTCCTCAAGCCGTCGGGCTGAGGAGGCGCTGCCGCCTCGCAGAGGAAGAGAGAAGAGATTTACTTCTTCTGCTCCGCAGGCGGGGGAATGACAGGCGGCGGCCCTTGCGCGGGCTGCTGCTCAGACGGGGGGGCAACAGGCGGCGGTTCCTGCACAGGCTGCTGCTCAGGCGCGGGAAGCGCATTCGTTTCAGGCTGGTGCGGGAGTATGACAGGCGGCTCTTGAGCAGAGGGCTGCTGCTCAGGCGGCAGCGCGTTCGCTTCAGGCTCTTCCACAGGCGGCTCTTCTTCCATGCCCTCTTCGGGCGGAGGCGGCGGAGCCTCGTCATTGAGCGCGGCTTCCTCACCCTCTTCCAGCACTTCGACAGGCTCTTCCTCGCCAATGTCGGCTGCTGCCGCATCCACTTTTCCCTGCATCTCTTTCACTTCCTGCTGCGGCGCAGGGGCTGGTGCCGGGGGCGGCGCAGGAACGGCTGCGGCAGGCTTTTTCTCCGGCTGCGGCTCTGGTTTTTCGCAGGCCGCTGCAAAGAAGAGCAGCGACAGGCAGCTGGCAAGCAGAGCTGTTTTATTGACGCGCATTTGAATGATCTCCTTTCAGGTTTGACAGTGAACAAACAGCCACGCTGTTGTTGTTTGCAGCTGCTTATGATACAGCACAGTCTGCCTCTGTCAATTGTTTTATCCGCCCCAGCACCGTCTCGCCAGCCCTGACCTTCTGCCCGGCCTGCACCATCGCTTCGCTTCCTTTGGGCAAATACAGATCCACCCGCGAGCCGAAGCGGATCAGACCGTAGCGTTCGCCGGTGCGCACCTGATCATCCGGCTCGGCCCGGCAGATGATGCGGCGGGCGATGAGTCCGGCGATCTGCACTGCCGCATACTGCTGCCCGGCGGCGGTTTCCACGATCACCGCGCAATGCTCGTTGTGCAGAGCGGCCTTGTCCTGATCAGCGGCATAGAAGCGGCCCGGCTGCAAGATAACGCGCCGCACTGTGCCCGCAAAGGGAACGCGGTTGACATGCACGTTGAACACATTCATAAAGATGGAGATTCGCAGCACATCCTGATGCAGAAAGCGGTCATCATGCAGCTCCTCCACCCGGATCACCTTGCCGTCAGCCGGAGAGACCAGCACGCCGCTGTCTTCCGGCAGAACCCGCTCCGGGTCGCGGAAGAAATAGGTGACAAAGGCGGTGACGGCCAGCCCGGCAAATGCGGCATAACGATATTGCAGCACTGCGCAGAGCAGCGCGGCGAAACCGGACAGCAGGATGAAGGGCAGACCCTCTTTGGCCACAGAGTATGCAGGAGCTTTCATGGAAGCGTTGTCAGGGGGAAAAGAACAGCGCGGAAGCTGGAATCAAGCATCAGGCTGTTCTCGAACGTTGGTTCGAGCTGAACTGGAACGAGTGTTTGAGATTTTCTCGAACCAGCGTTCGAGATAAACTGGAACGTTGGTTCGAGATAAACTGGAACGAGTGTTCGAGATTGCCTCGAACCATGCGTCGAGTTGCAGCCGGATTATTTCTTCGGTGCACGGGCCATCGCAATCGTGCCGGTGCGGACAATCTCTTTGATGCCGATGGGCCGAAGGATGTCAATCACCGCCCGGACTTTGGATTCGGAGCCGGTGATTTCAACGGTGTAGGAAGTCGGGCTGACATCTACGACCTTGCCCCGGAAGATGTCAATCACCCGCAGCACTTCCGCTCTGGTGCCCGCCTCAGCCTTCATCCGAATCAGCACCATCTCGCGCTCGACGTACTCGCCCTCGCTGATGTCGCTGACCTTGATCACGTCAATCAGCTTATGCAGCTGCTTCATGATTTGCTCGACGATGCCGTCGTCGCCGCGTGTGACCAAAGTCAGGCAGGAGACTTTCGGATCCAAGGTTTCGGCCACGCAGAGGCTCTCGATATTGAAGCCGCGCCCGCTGAACAGGCCGGTCACCCGCGACAGCGCGCCGGGTTTGTTCTGAAGGAGGACAGAAAGGGTATGTTTCATAGCTTGGTTCCTCGCTGGAAATAATTATGCCAAGAGCATTTCAGTAGTTGATCTTCCTGCCGGAACCATTGGGAACACGCACTCCTCACGCTTGATGGCGAAATCCATGATCACCACCCGGTCGTTGATCGCCAACGCCTCTTTGATCACCGCCTCAACCTCGCTTTTGGTCTTGGCCCGCAGTCCGACCGCGCCATACGCCTTGGCTAATTCGACAAAGTCCGGCGTGACTTCCATCGGCGTGCCGGAATAGCGTCTGCTGTAGAACAGCTCCTGCCACTGCCGCACCATGCCGAGGTAGTTGTTGTTGAGGATGGCGACCTTGACTGCCGCGCCGTACTGCCGGGCTGTGGCCAGCTCCTGGATGTTCATCTGAATCGAGCCGTCGCCAGCGATGTCAATGACCGTCTTGTCCGGGAAGGCCACTTTCGCGCCGATGGCCGCAGGCAGGCCGTAGCCCATCGTGCCAAGGCCGCCGGAGGTGAGGAGCTGGCGCGGCTGATTGAACTTGTAGAACTGGGCCGTCCACATTTGGTTCTGGCCGACCTCCGTCGTAATGATGGCATCTCCGCCGGTGAGCCGGTTGATGGTCTCAATCACGTGCTGCGGCTTGATGATCTCGCCTTCGTCCTGATACGAGAGCGGGTGTTTGGCGTTCCACTCTTGCACTTGCTCAATCCACGCTTTGTGCTTTTCGGCAAAAGCGGCTTTGTCAAACTCCGCCGAGCTGTCAAACCAAGCATTCATTGCTTGGAGCGCGTTCTTGCAGTCGGCAACAAGGGGAATATCAACCTTGACGTTTTTGGAGATTGAGGTCGGGTCAATGTCAATATGTATGATCTCGGCTTCCTTGGCAAAGGTGTCAAGCCGACCGGTAATTCGGTCATCAAAGCGCGCGCCCACGGCAATGAGCAGATCGCTTTTGGCCACCATCATGTTGGCGGCATAGGAGCCGTGCATCCCCAACATGCCGAAAGAAAGCGGATTAGTGCCAGGGAAGCCGCCCAAGCCCATCAGGGTCATGGTCACGGGTATCTGCGTCTTCTCGGCCAGCTCGGTCAGCTCCTTGTGGGAGTTGGAAAGGATGACACCGCCGCCGACATAGAGCACCGGGCGTTTGGCCTTGAGCATGGCCTTGCAAGCCTTGGCAACCTGGCCCGGATGCGGCTCCACTGTGGGCTGGTAGGTCTGCATCCTGATCTCGGTCTTCTCCGGGTAGGCGACGAGCGAGGCCATCACGTCCTTGGGCATGTCAACCAAAACCGGGCCGGGCCGTCCTGAAGCGGCAAGATAGAAGGCCTCGCGCAGCACCGGCACCAGGTCGTCAGGATTGCTGACCAGATAGTTGTGCTTGGTGCAAGGCCGGGTGATGCCGACGATGTCAACTTCTTGAAACGCATCGTTGCCGATCAGGGCGCGGGGCACTTGGCCGGTCAGCACCACCAGCGGAATGGAATCCATGTAGGCAGTGGCGATGCCGGTCACGCCATTGGTCGCGCCGGGACCGGAGGTGAGCAGCGCCACGCCGACCTTGCCGCTGGCGCGGGCGTAGCCGTCCGCCGCATGGACTGCGCCCTGCTCGTGGCGGACCAGCAGATTCTTGATCGGAGAATCCATCAGCTCGTCATAGAGATCAAGGATCACGCCGCCCGGAAAGCCGAATATGGTGTCAACCCCTTCCTCCACCAAACATTGCACTATGGCCTTCGCGCCTTTGATTTTGCTCATCGGTTCTTTTCCTTAAATGGTTGTGAACGCCCGGCTTGCCCGTGCGCAGAGTCAGCCGCTTCATTATTGAAAGGTAGATAGGACTATATAAGCTAGGAAAACCGCTGTCAAGGCGAAACAAGGAGATGGACGGCGGCGGCGGAATTTCTTGCCCGAATTCTCTGTTCTAAGAGGAGGGAAAACCACGTGAACAAGGCTATGCCCGCGCTGTCGGCGAGCAGGTCGAGCAGATCCAAGGTCCGACCCGGAACGAAATGCTGGCTGAATTCCTCCAGCAGGACAAAGCAGAGCACCAGCAGGCTGCCAAGAGGGACGGCTATCCGGCCAAGCCGCGCTTTTCTGAACTGCAAGGCGGTGTTGATGCCAAATGTCAGCGGGCCGAAGAGGAGGAAATGGCCGAGCTTGTCGCCATACGGCAGCATTTTGACCAGATCAAAAAAGACGCTGCTCCGGCCTGTGTCGGCCAGCCAGATGATCCAGCAGATGAAGGCTAAAAGGCCGACGGCGGCGAAGGTGACAAGGCCGCGCAGGAAGATATCGTGACGGGGCATGGATCAGGCTCCTTGCAGAAAAGGCTGTTTTCGGCTTTGGGGAAATGCCGCTCGTGGTGTAGGATGACACAAAGCTCAAAGCTACGCCATGCCACCGCAGCTCGTCAACATGAAAATAGAATTCCCCATCTCTCAAGGCAGCCCGCAGCCTTTGGGCGCGACGGCCACGCCCAAAGGCATCAACTTCGCCCTCTTCTCGCGGCACGCTGAGGCGGCCTCTTTGGTGCTCGGACTGAAAGACGACCATGACGCAGCCCGTTTCGAGATATTCCTTGATCCCAAGCTGTATAAGACCGGCGACATCTGGCATGTCCTGATCGACAAGCTGCCGCCGGGCATCCGCTACGGCTGGCGGCTGACCGGCCCGTATGAACCGGAGAGCAGCGGCCTGGCCTGCGACAGCCGCCTGATTCTGCTCGACCCCTATGCCAAGGAGCTGCGCACCCCGCGCTGGGGCGAGCCGCGCAATCCGGCGGGCAGCCAGACCCTCTGCCTGATCCCTGACGAGGGCTATGACTGGGAGGGCGACCGCCCCCTGAACACCCCGATTCAAGATACGGTGATCTACGAGCTGCACGTGCGCGGCTTCACCGTGCATGAATCTTCGCAGTGCCGCTTTCCCGGCACATTCCGAGGCATCACGGAGAAGATTCCCTACTTGCAGGAGCTGGGCATCACGGCAGTGGAACTGATGCCAGTGACTGAATTTGACGAGACCGACTGCGTCTTCCGCAATCCTCAAACCGGGGAGCAGCTGCGCAACTACTGGGGCTACAACCCGCTTTCCTTTTTTGCGCCCAAGGCGGCGTATTCCAGCGACAGCAGCCATCCGCTGCGCGAGTTCCGCGACATGGTCAAGGCACTGCACCGGGCAGGCATCGAAGTCATCCTCGACATGGTGTTCAATCACACTGCCGAGGGCGGCTGGGGCGGTCCGACCTCCTCCTTCCGGGGCATTGACAATCCGATTTACTACCTGCTCGACCCGTGGACAAAAGCCTGCCTCAACTTCTCTGGCTGCGGCAACACCTGCAACTGCAACCATCCCATAGTCCGCAGCTTGATCATGGATGCCCTGCGCTGGTGGGTGATTGACATGCACGTGGACGGTTTCCGTTTCGACCTTGCCTCGATACTGGGCCGCGACCAGCAGGGCCATGTTCTCAGCAATCCGCCGGTGGTGGAGATGATCGCTGAAGACCCGGTGCTGGCTGACACCAAGATCATCGCCGAGGCATGGGATGCGGCGGGGTTGTACCAAGTCGGCAATTTCTCCGATCATCACCGCTGGGCGGAATGGAACGGCAGATTCCGTGATGATGTCCGCCGCTTCATGAACGGCACGCCAGGCCTGAGCGGTGCGCTCGCCACGCGCATCGCAGGCAGCTCCGACCTTTATCAGCACAATGGCCGCCGTCCCTGCAACTCGATCAACTTTATCACCAGCCATGACGGCTTCACTCTTGCCGATCTCGTCAGCTACAATGAGAAGCACAATCTGGCCAACGGCGAGGAGAACCGCGACGGCGACAATCACAGCCTGAGCTGGAACTCCGGCTGCGAGGGGCCAAGCTCTGATCCGCTTGTGCAGCAGCTCCGCCTGCGCCGGATCAAGAGCATGGCCGTGATCCTGCTCCTCTCGCAGGGCGTGCCGATGCTGGTGGCAGGGGACGAGTTCGGCAGGACGCAGCAGGGCAACAACAACGCCTGGTGCCAAGACAACGAGATCAGCTGGACAGACTGGCGGCTGGCGGAGCAGAACAAAGGCCAGCTCCGTTTCTTCCAAAAACTGATCCGCCTCCGCCGCGAGCACGCCATCTTTCGCCGGGCCGAGTTTTTCGAGATCAGCAGCCCGGACAAGCCGCCTTCCTCGCAGGAGATTATCTGGCACGGCCAAGAGCCCAAGCATCCCGACTGGTCGTCCGGGAGCCGCACCTTGGCCTTCCTCCTCAAAGACATTCTGCCGGATGACGGCACCGATGCGAATTTTTTCGTCATGCTCAATGGTCAGCCTGATCAGGCCGCGCTGTTCACCGTGCCGGACACCAACACCGGTGCACGGCGTTCTGTCTGGAAAAAGATTATTGATACCAGCTTGGACGCGCCGGATGATTTCCGCGACCTCAAGCAGGCTCCGAAGATCGCCGCCGGCGCAGCGGCATATGTGGCGGCAATGGGCTGCGTGGTCTTGCAGAGCGAAATGTTGAAAACGGTGGCACGGAGGAAAAAATAATGCGCAAGAAAAGCCTGCTCATGCTCGGCGACTCCTTGGCGGAATGGGGCGACTGGGACACGCTGCTGCCTGAGCTGACTGTGATCAACTGTGGCCGGGCCGGAGAACTGACTGAAGAGCTGTCCGCCCGCCTTTTCGATGAAATTGACCGTGTGCCGGAGCCGGACTGCATCCTGCTGATGTCCGGCACCAACAATCTGCTCATGGGCAGCCTGCACTTCACCGCCATCTTTCAGACCCTGCTGCCGAGGCTGGTGCTGCTCTGCCAACAGAGCGCAGTCTTTGTCAACTCCATCCTGCCGATGACTGCGCACGGCATGTCGAAAGAGACCCTTGCCGCAGTCAACTGCGAGCTGCGCACCGCCGCCGAGAGCAGCGGCTGCCTCTTCTTGGACATGACCGGCCCCTTCACCGAGCAATGCCTGCCCATCACCCGGCCTTGCTTCCTCAGCGACGGCGTGCATCTCTCCACTTTGGGCTATCAGGTTTGGGCGGCGGAAATCCGGCGGCACTGCTTGGCTGCCTGATGGATCGCCTGCTGCTGACGGCAGCCGCGCTGCTCCTTGCCGGTGCGGGCGCGGCCTTGCTGCTGCTTTGGAACCGACTCCAGCGGGAACGTTTGGAAGCCGCGCTGCGCTTGGAGCAGGCGGAAAAAACAGCCCGGCTGCTGACAGATGATGCGCAGCGGCTGCGGACCGAACGCGACATGCTCCGGCTGCGGAAAGAGGAGCTGGAAGGCGAGAAGATCCGGCTGGAAGGATGGCTGCACGAACAACAGGCCTTGGCGGAGGAACGCCAGCGGCTGCTGGAGCAGAGCCGACAGCGGATGGAGGAGGAATTCAGCAGTCTCTCCCGCAAGGTGATGGCCGAGCAGGGACGGCTGCTGCGCGAGCAGCACGCGGGCGGCTTAGAAAATCTGCTGCAGCCGGTGCGTGAGCAGCTCGGCGATTTCCGCCGCAAGATCGAGGAAACACATCATCAGGAAAGCCGCGATAGGGTCGCTCTGCTCAAGGAGATTGAGCACCTGAAAAGTTTGAACGAGCGCATCAGCCAAGAGGCGGTTGATCTGACTAAAGCCTTGCAGGGCGCGAACAAGCTGCAAGGCCAGTGGGGAGAGATGGTGCTGGAGCGGCTGTTAGAGGAGTCCGGCCTGCGTCCGGGCCATGAATTCGCGGCGCAGGTTGCGCTGCGCGACGAGCAGGGCAGGCTCAAACAGCCGGACATTCTTGTCTATCTGCCGGAAAGCAAGGTGATTGTCATTGACTCCAAGGTTTCGCTCAACAGCTATGTCGAAGCCTGCCGGGCCGCTGATGAGCGCGGGCGCGAGGAGCATCTGAAAAATCATGCCGCCTCGGTGCAGAAGCACATCGCCAATCTCAGCGGCAAGCAGTATCAGCAGCTGCCCGGCCTGAGCACGCTGGATTTCGTCTTGCTTTTCATCCCGATTGAAGGAGCGTTTCAAGCTGCTGTGGCCGTCAAGCCGGAGCTGCTCGGCGAAGGTCTGCGCCGTCGGGTGATGCTCGCCTCACCCTCAACGCTGCTGGCCATCCTCCGCACTGTCCATCACATCTGGCGGGTGGACGAGCAGAACCGCAACAGCCAGCTCATTGCCAAAGAGGCTGGGAAACTGTACGATAAATTCGCCGGTTTTGTCGAAGCGTTCGCAGAGGTCGGCGCACGGCTGAAACAGGCGCGGGACAGCTGGGAGCTGGCGGAGAAACGCCTGCACACCGGCCAAGGCAATCTCATCAGCCGGGCCGAAGCGTTGAAAAATCTGGGCGTGCAGACGGCGAAGGATCTGCCGCAGGAAAAAGAATGACGAAATTTTATCGGCGTGGTGCTGATCTGCGGTGAGGTCGAACGTATGTACCATTTTTCCTGTAATATCCTCTGACATCAATCGTTTTCAGTCGACCAGAATCAGGAGATAACCTGTGTGTGTCAGAGGAATATTGACGTGTTTCTGACTTTTTGTAAGGCTGCACATAGGTACCATCTTTCCTGTAATAACCTCGAACCTGCGCCTTTTCGGAACTATTAAGATTGGAAACGTTAACACCAGAATTTGCAGAAAACGATGAACTCCGATCAGCCTGAAAACTGCTTGTTGCTGTGTTGGATTTTTTGCCTGACGTATCTTCTGTCCCACACTGTTTTCCTGTCGAAACATAACCTTTACTAATCAACTCTTGATTGACATTTACGTCATCGACAAGCAGCACCGCAGAATCAATCTGCTCTTTATTTTTACCACATACTTTTACTTCTAACCTATTTCCATCAAGCAATTGGCGTATAAGCCGTTCAGCCTGTCTGTCTTTCTTCTCAGAGCCTGTTGAACAGACATCATGAAGGCTTATTTCTTTATTTACTCCATTTGCAGTAATCAGTACTGTGCTGCTGCTTGTAACTTCTACTCCACCTTCAAATACAAACCAAGATATTGATGCCCTGCTGCTCTCCCAGTAGTCTCCATAGCAGTTTGATATCTGAAATAAAAATGATAACAGAAAAAACAGAAAAATTTTTCTCATGATGAATGCTCGTTACAGAGTTTAACCTGTTAAATTGCAGCGCGATTGACCAACCTCTAAAAATACCATGAGATTCGAAGGAAAATCAACCGAGAAAGCACATGGAGCTGAAAACATTCATCAGTCAGGCCTTGCAGGATATAGTCGGCGGGGTGGATCATGCCCAGAAACGCATCGCCTACGGTGAGATCGTCCCGAAGCGTGATGAAAAGACCGGCGAAGTGGATGTGGAATTCGAGCTGACTATTTCCTCTGAGGAAAAGGAGGGAGAGAAAAGCCGCTTGGTCGTGGTTGCGGCGGCAGTGGGAGGCGGGGCGAAACCTCCTGCGGCCGGGCCTCCTGCGCTGGGCACTCCTCAGCCTCCCCCGCCTCCGCCGAACGTGGGCAAGCTGAAATTCAAGGTGCCGGTCAGGCTGCCGGAAGAGCGGTGGTATCACTTCATCTACCGCTGGGGCAATGAGCTGCGGCTGCTTTTTGTCCGCCGCCCAAAAGGCGCAGCCAAACTGACTGCGACAGAGGCTGCTGGCGGAGAATCTGCGCCGCCGCCGGAGCCTGCGAATCCAAGCCGGGCGAATCCAAGCGCGGAGCAGGCGCAACAGAACAAGAAAAACAAGCGTTCTTACTGGGGATTGGATTGAGGAGAGCGGCTTGAACCTGCTTGATTGCAGATACTGTTGTCCGCGTCAAGCCCCATGCATGGCTGGATCGAACATTTTGCCTGATTTGAGGATGCCGACAGCGACCTGAACGAGCTTTCGCATCATGGCGCAGA
>NZ_JBLWEP010000058.1:0-12310 GCF_048287355.1 Candidatus Electronema sp. TJ | reverse complement strand
CAAAAAAGGAATAGCAACGGTCAGAGCCAAAGCAGTAAAGACAGACTGGCTCGACTTATCCAAGAGGTTTATTATTTCGGAAACGGGTGCTGTTCAGATCTGCATAAACAACGGACTCAGGCCATTGCCCGGAATTGAACCAGCAGATCACAACTTGGGTTGTTTGAAGCGCATTTTCCAAATCTGGCAGCCTCAGGAGGGCGGCAGCACCTCCTGAGGCTGTTGGTCTATTGCTCCTTCACCACTGTCACCGCGCCTGCCTTGTTTCGTGCCCGGTATTCAGGCCGATACATAGCCTCGACTTCAGTCGGCGGCAGGGCGTAGCTGCCCGGCGTGACCGCCCGGACCAGATATGCGAAACGGAAGGGCCGCAGAGTGCTGTTGCCGGTCATCGTCGGCAGAGACTGCGTGCTGAACGCGGCGATGAAGCGGTCGTCCCGCGCGTCGGTGTAGCTGGCCACGCTCAGTTCCGGCAGCCAGGCGAAGGACGATGCGACATCCGTGCCGCTGACTATGGCCTTCTCAATTTCAAAGCCCGCAGGCAGCAGGTCGATCAGCAGGGACTGCGCATCCAATCCGGCATCCGCCTCACCTTCCACAGTCACCACCGCCAGTGCGCTTTGCGGCACTTTGTCCAATGCCAGCGGCTGGCCAGAAGTGTCATGCCATGTCCGCCGTGCCGTGAAGCCATTCCGCACAGGCGCAGGTTCGTTGACCGGTGCTCCCTGCACGGTTGTCACCAGCCAGACAGCGACCTGCCCTTTGTTGCGCAGCGTCACCGGACTGGTCAGCAGGGACTCGCCGCTGCGGCTGAGGGAGAATAAGGATTTCTTCTCCGTCTCCTTTTTTGCCTCTTCTTTCGGCTTGTCCATGTTGAGAGCAGAGAAGAAGCGGCCCAGCAGCGAGGGGCTGCTTTTTTCCTCCGGCTTCGGCACCTCTGGTTTAGGCAGATCGCTTCCTGTCACTTCCAGATCGAGCGGCTGGCCTTTGTCCAAGGTCAGCGCGGCCATGATCAGCGCGGCCTGCTCTTGGGTGGAGAAATACTTCCTCTTGTTCAGCTGGACAGTCAGCTCTTGCCAAGCCGGGGCCGGATCGAGTTCTTTCAGGCCGCTCTCGCCGATGACGCTGATGATGGCAGCCAAGTCGCGCAGCCGCGAGCCGTAGCTCCACCACGAGGCGGCCTCGGTGTCCGCCGCCCGCAAGGCGGTCTTCAACCCGTTGAATGCCCGCTCCTGATCACCGAGCAAAGCCAATGTGCCAGCCAATTGCGCCTGCGCCAGCGGCGAGCCGATGCTGGCAAACTTGGTGTCGTAGAGATAGCGGGCATCCTCGTGCCGGGCTTGGCCAGCACGCGCCAGCACCCAGTGCGCATAGGCAATGGCCTCAAGATGCACATCTTCTCTTCCAGTCTGCTTCACCTCGCTGGTCAGCCAGTCCAGCCCTTTTTTGTAAAAATAATCGGGCACGTCAAAGCCTTTTTCTTTGGCTCGGCCCAAGAAATCCATCGCATAGGCCGAAAGCCACGGCTCCTCGCTGCTCTCATCCGACCAAAGGCCGAAGCTCCCTTCACCGAGCTGCTTTTGCAGAATCAGCTCAATCGCACTCTGCACCCGGCCTCGCAGCTTGCTGTCCGCCGGATAATCAAAGCGGGCGGCCAGCTCGTTGGCATAAAGCAGCGGCATGGCCCGGCTGGTCAATTGTTCCAAGCAGCCGTGCGGGTAGCGGTCCAGCTCGCCGAGCAGCCCGGCCACATCCACGTTAGGCATTGACGACACGCTGACAGCCACTTTGGCAGTCGCCGGATAAAGACCATTGAGTGTGTCCTTGCTCAACGTGACTGCCGCGCCAGGATCGAGCTTGCTGTACGTCCGAGTCAGCGTGGGCAGATATTTGCCGCGCACGTTGAGGTCGAATTCGCCCTTGTAGCTGTAGCCTTCCGGCCCGGTCACGCTCAGATGCAGCTTGCCATTGCCGATGCCGGAAGCTGTTACTGGGAAGCTGAGGCTTTGCCGCTTCTTGGGTTGCAGCTCGACTGCGGCTGTGCTGTCCTGCTCCAGCCGCACCGTGCCTTCCGCTGTCCATGCGGCCTGATACTGGCCCGCCGGGCCGTCAATGTTCTCAATCAGCAGCTGAATATTCGACTGATCGCCGTCCGCCAAATAGCGCGGCAACGAGGGCGAAACCACCACCGGATCGTTGACCTGCATGGCTTTGCTGGCCGCTCCGCTTTTCTCCTTTGACCAAGCCACCGCCATCAGCCGCAGCCTGCCGTTGAAATCGGGAATGTCCAGCGGCACTGTGGCGATTCCGTCCGGCCCAGCCTTGACTACGCCGGAGAAGAGCGAAACCACCTTCACATTCGCCTGCGGTGCGCCGCGCAGGCCGTCCTCACCCGCGCCTTCGCGCAGCACAAGCGGCTTGCTCTCCGGCGGAATGATGAGCTGGCCGTACATGTCGCGGACATCCATGCCAAGCTGCGGTTTGGCGAAGAACCAAGCGATCGGGTCAGGCGAGACGAAATTGGTCAGCTGCAGCACACCCTCATCCACAGCGGCCAAGGTCAGACGGATTTCGCTGCCCGCTTCCGCGCCTTTGACGCTGACCGGCACTTGCGCAACTTGGCGGGGCCGGGTCTGCTCCGGCGCGTTGACCGCCACCTCAAGCCGCCTGTCCGCCGGATCAACTGGCAGCCAAACTAATCCGACTGCGCGATCTGCGCCTTTCTTCGCCTCTTTGCCGGGGCGATACACTGTGACCAAGGCATAGACACCCGCGCCCCATCCACCCTCCACCGGAATATCAATCGTCTGCTCTTTGCCGCTCAGGGCGAAATTGCGCACTCCGTTCACGGCAGTGTTGGCCAGCACCAAGCTGGCTTGGCCGGGATAGGGCGCGGTGACAGTCAGCTTGGCGGTCTCGCCGATCTTGTAGCCGGAGCGGTCCAGCACCACTTTGACTGAATCCGGGGTCTCGCTCTCACCGACAAGCTGATCGCCTGCGGTGAAGCGCAGGGTGGTGAGCAGCACTTTGTCCTTGTTCAGCAGCTCCAAACGGTACTGACCCCAGCCTGCTGGAACAGCGAACGGCTGCGGCCCGGCCTTGTCCCAAGCGAGCTGGCCGCGCTGCTCCTCCTTGTCGCGGACGATCCGCTCGTAGGCCCAGTCGCCCTCCTTGCGGAACCACTGATAATCAATTTCCTCGCGTACCAAATGCCATTCGGCTTGGCCTTTCTCCTGCGGCTGGCCGTTGCCGTCCAAGGCGATGACCTCGAATTTGGCCTCGCTTGACTCAGGAATGCGCAGGTCGTTGAAGCCGGGCTTGAGACCGAAATATTCCTTCAGATGCCGCACCGGCAAGCTGGAAGTCGCATTGACCGCCCTGCCGTCAATGTCGAGCACATCCACGCTGACCACCGCCTTGAGCGGCTGGAGCGTGGCGTTCTGCTGCCCTTCGAGGATTAGCGGCAGCAGGCCGCGCCCCTTTTCGTCAGTGACGATCTCCTCCAGCTCGATCTCCGCCAGACCCGGCTCGACCTTGTCTTTGCCAAAATAGTAAGCGGTGTAGTCAGCGAAAGGATGAGGCTCGTATTCCAGCTTCATCTTCGCTTTGACCGCCAGTTCTGAACCAGGCGAGCCGTAGAAATAATCCGCCTGCACCGCCACATCAGCTTTGTTCTGCTCGTCCACCACGCCGTTAGGCTCCAAGCGCACTTCCAAACGCGGCGGCTTGAAGGATTTCACCTGAAAGCTGGTCTGTCCGACAGGGTCGTCCTCCACGTCGGTATAAAGCGCAGCAGTCCATTCGCCGGAGCGGGCTGAGTTGGCCAAGCTGATCGTGTCTGTGTACCCGCCGTTCTCATCCGGCTTAAGCTGCCGCTCAATCAGCACCTTGCCGTCCGGGGCGCTGATGTGCAACGTCATAGGCGGAGCAGCCGCCGAACGGGCCAGCCGGTCGCGGACTATGGCCGCCAGATGCACGGTCTCGCCGGGCCGGTAAATGCCTCGTTCAGTATAGACATAAGCATCCAGCGGGCCGGGCGCGGTTCTGCCGCTCACGCCCCGGTCGCTGAGATCAAAAGGAGCCTGTTCAAGCTGAAGAAAGGTGAAGCCATGCTTGGCATTCATGGACATAAGATGAAACGCGGCCTGCCCGCCCTTGCCTTGCAGCAGGCCGTGGGCAAAGCGCACCAAGCCCTGCTCGTCGGTGGTGAGCGTGGCCAAAGGGCTGTTGTTGCGGGCGTACAGGCCGATCTCCAGCCCGGCGATAGGCAAGGCGGTGTCCAAGCTGCGGGCGGCCACAGTCAGGCCGTCGCTGCCCTGATAGGTGCTGAGGCCGATGTCCGAGACCACAACCCACTGGCTGGCCCGGCCTTCCCAGCGGGATTCGTAGTCTTCCTCGTCATCAGCTGGATTTTCCGGATTGATCCGCTCGGCAACCAGCACATAAAGGCCTGGGGCGACAGCCAGCACGTCCTGTGGCAGGACAACCGCGCTGGTCATAACTTTGTCCTGCTCCGGGGTGATTTCCGTGCTGCCCTGCCAGACCCGCTCGCCCTCGCTCTCTTCGATGGATTCGAGTTCGTACTCATCTAATTTTTTGCGGAATTTCTCTTGGACAAAACTGCCGAGGATGTTGCGCTCATGAATGCGGAAGAGCTTGAGCCTGACCTTGTCCACGTTGACGCTGTTCAGGCCGATGCCCCGGTTGCTGCGGTCAGCAAGGACGTAATCGTTCTGGTTGAACCAGAGGGCAGGCTCGCGGTGCGTTGTCTCAATGGTCAGCGTTACTGTTTCCGGCAGCGTCCGTTCGTTCACCTTCATGCCGCTGCGGACGGTCACTGTGTAAGAGGAGCCATACTCCGCCCCACCGATGCAGAGCTTGCTTTCCTCAACGGAAAAGTCCGCTGCCATGGTCGGCTCGACCTGAATGTAGTCGCCGTAGTGGAATGAGTCTGGACTGGGCAGTTCCTCATTGAAGCTGAGGCAGAGCTTAGGCCGACTGCTGTCTGTGTCCGCCTCCGTCTTCTGAATTTTCAGCATTTTTTCTTCCAACTGCTTCCGCCGCAGTTCAGCCAGTTTTGCCTCCTGAGCAGCCTTTTCCGCCGCCCGCTGCCGGGAGTGCTCCTCGGCTTGCTTCTTTGTCTCGGCAGTCAGGGCTTCTTCCTGCTGTTTGCGCAGACGATCCGCTCCTTCGCTGTTGCCCAGCTTGGCCAGCAGCTCATAGACGTTGATGGCTGCCGGAGTCCAATTGTTGTAGGTTGTGGTGCGCTTCTCTAGCGCCTTGCCGGTCAGGGCAAGGGATTCTTTCTGCGCGGCTGGCGCATCGCCTGCGGCAAGATAAGCGATCCAGCCGCTCTGGCTGGCCGCCTCCCAGTTGCCTGCGCAGGATGCAGCCTTGGCCGATGACAGCCAGAAATCTGCATCAGGCTTGCCGCCTGAAATCGCGGCGGCATTTTTGCACAGCGCGGCGGCAACAGTGCAGTCTTCCTGCTTGTTCGTTGCTGTCATGATGCTTGCGGCCTTCATCAGAATCTCAGCCTGTTCAAGCTGCGGCGGGACAGCAGCCGAAGAAGTGTATCCGGCGGCAAATTTTTGCGCTTCCTGCTCCAGATGCTGCAAGGTGTATTCGTCGGCAGCAGCCAGCGAGGAAAAAAGACCGAGCAACAGCAGCACGGCGGAAAAAACAGCGGCTTTCATGGTTCCTCCATAAACGGAAGGGAAAGAGATGGGAACTGCTTGCAGAAATTATACCGGGCCTTCAGCCTGTTGAAAACAGAAAGATTTGCCAAAAAAAGAGGCGGCAGCCAGCGGCAGCCGCCTTGGTGTTTTTGCAAACTGCAACAAACAGACTTACTGCTTGCTCTCTGCGCTCCCTTCAACCGCCACGCGCAGGTTGTTTATAGCCAGCTCGTAATTAGGATCAAACTCCAAGGCTTTGCGGCAAGCCTCCTGAGCTTTTGTCCATTCAGCCATTGCATTGTATGCACTGCATATATTGTTGTATGCTATGGCATTGTCCGGCTCTAATTGAAGAGCTTTCTCGCAGACTGAAATACAGCGTTTGTATTCTCCAGCTTTATAATAACTCAAGCTGAGACTGATGTAATCTTCCATCCTCGGATTTTTATCCAGTTCTCGTTCATAACTAACCAGCTCCTCTGTCATTTTTGTGGCAGTACGCTGTATGTCCTGCTGAACAGCATGAAATCCGCCATAATTTGGACTTACCTGCATTCCGCGCTTGATCAGTTCAGCCGCTTCTTGATGTCTTGATTTTTTATTCAGGAATACTGCGTAGTAATAATAGGCACTTGGATTCATCGGATGGTTTGCGAGCGCAGTCTTGAAATGCTGTTCAGCCTCTTCAGGCTGCCCCATGACATTCTTCAGTATCGCCATATTTATATGCACATAAGACCAATTAGGTGACATTTCGAGTGCTTTGTTGTAATGAATCAGCGCTTGATCATATTTCCCTTTTTCCATCAAAGCAAGACCGTAGTTCAGCTGAACTCTTGCGTTGTTTGGCGATTTAACTGCTGCGTCGCCCCAGAGTGACTCTGCCGACCCCCAGACGATATTTCTCTGATAGGTGCCGAAAGCATGAAGCCCGATGATCGCCATAAACATGGCCACAGCAGGGATTGCAATTCTACCTGTTGGATTGCAATTTCTGACTACCATGATTTTCAAGGCGAAAAACCAGCCCAAAGCCATAACCAGCCCTATGTACGGAAAGAATGTGCGATGGTCATTGGCAATTTGACCAAATGGAATAAAACTTGATGTTGGAGCCAAGGCGAAAAAGAACCAGATGATGCCGAAAGAGATTGGTCTGGTTTCCTGTTTTCGAGATGCGCAGATGGCAGCGACGGCCAAGGACAGCAGCAGGAGCAGGCTCAGCAGAGTTTTTGTCTCCCACATGCTGCTGACAAGAGTGAAATCTTTGTCAACACTCAGGCGGACGGGAAGAATGAAATTGCCGATATAATGCGCGATGACCTGCCACTGCGTCATAAAATACTGCAATGAGCGGGACGCTCCGTCGCCGCCCGACGGCAGCGGATTGCCCTGCTTGAACATCGCCCGCTCCAGATAAAAAATGAAGACTGCGACAATGAGAACCGGAGCTGATTTTTTTATGAAACTCAAAGTGCTGCCAAAATTCTTCCTGATCAGCAGCGGCCCCCACAGAGGCATTTTCTCCTCGAAAAGGAGGATGTAGGCAGCCAGCAGGGGTGCGAAAATAAAGCCTGTCGCTTTTGTTCCCAAGCCAAGAAGGAACGTGAGATAATGCAGATGGAGCTGTCTTGACTGTTGATCAAAATATAAAATAAATGACGTGACAATCATCAAGGTTGAGAAGGAATCTGAACGCATGATGATATAGTTGATTGTTTCCGCGTTTGCGGCATGCTGCATGAAAAATACAGTTGCGAAGAGCGCGAACCAATCGTTCCAGCGATCTTCAAGAGAAAGGTCGAATATTTTTTTGTAAAAAAGATACAGCAAAACCCATAGAACTAAATAGCTGACAAAAATAGAAATGTGGAATACTCTTGGTTTCAGTCCGCTGCCGATCCAGTAATCAATCGCGTTCAGCGTTACTAAAATCGGGTTATAGGTCCGATTGTCTGGGTTTGTTCCATAGGTTTCAATTTCTGTAAAAAAATTAAAAATATTTGATATGCTCCTGATATGAGTATTGTTGACTATAGTGTGATAGTCATCAAATTGAAAGTTGTTGTCAAAATGATTTGCATAGCTGAGAAGCAGCAGTGATAAAAAAAACAGTGCCGCAGCGGGAAAAAAGGACTTCTTCATTTTCTTATTCATTCAGCTGTGTTGTTGGTATTATAGCATCTCTCGCCAGCTGCATCGGCCAGCTGTCTGCTAAGCTATACGGGGTATAAAAAATAACATAAACAAAGAGGTGTCTAGAAATTTCAGCAATTTTTTGAAATCTCTCTCAAACCTGAAACACTATAGTATCGAATGATAATTGCTGGGGCAAGGGCAAAGCGAGAGTCAGAAATTTATAATGGGAGAGAGAAGCCGTCCCCTGCCGTTGCGCGGCCCCGCCTTCAGCCGGTATAATGAAAAGAACGGCAACAGCCTGCGCTTGGCAGGCTCAAATTCATTCGGCGCAGGAGGCTGGAATCATGAGTGGATTGATATGGTTTCTTTTTATTGTCATGCTGGCCACGCTGGCGCTGTCGTTCGTCTGGTTCATCTGGAAGCTGCGCAATTTCAATAATTCGCAGAACCAGACCTATATTGACGACAAGCTCATGCAGGCCATGCTCACGGATGAGGCACTGTCGAAAAAAGTCAAAAACGCCTTGGTCAAGCAGGCGGGCGGCAGAGCGGCGGCAGCAGAGGAAGAGCCGGAGGACGGAGTCTCAGACCATTCAACTTTGCACCCGCCTGCACCGCGCAGCTGAACCCAGATTGCCCAATGCGCCCGCAACAGCGACCGCCGCGCAAAACAGCTGACCGCAGGCGGCATTCTTTTTCTCCCTTGCGGCTGTCCGCGCTGCTGCGGCAGGGTTCTGCCGGATTTTCCACGCATCGGACGGCTCATATCACGCTTCATTTGCCATGTCTCACGCTTCATCTGCCTCAACTCACGCTTCATTTTCCTTATATGAAGCTTTATCCGTCTCATGTCACGCTTCATCCGCCTCATAGGAAGCTTAATCTGTCTCATATGAAGCTTCACTCGTCTCAACTCACGCTTCATTTGCCTCAGATGAAGCTTCATCCGTCTCAACTCACGCTTCATCCGTCTTGTTTCAAGCGTGAAACGGCGCGTCTCCAGCCTGCTCCGGGGCATTTTCCGCCCGCCGTCCCTCATCTTTGGCGAGGAGCGGAGCGGTATGCGGCCGGAGCGTCATAAACACGACCCCGCGCTGTCATTCCGGCCGCAGAGAGGAAGCTCCTCAGGATCATGGGAGTTTCCGCCGCGCTCGGAAGGACAGGCGGCAGAATCATTCTGTGCTGCTCCAGCTATATCACGGCCTTGAAAAAAGGGCAAGCAAGGCATCTTCCCTGTTGCCTCCTGCCCGGCTTTGTTATAAGGTGCGGAACGGACTTGCCCCATGCGGGCGCGGCAGCATTCTTTCACAAGGACAAAGCACATGGGTTTATTAGCAGGCACAGCCTCCTTCACCCGCTTCAAGGTGGAGGGCGAGCTTCCCAGCAACGTCTGGGATTTCATCGCCGAGCAGATAGAGAAGCGCAGCTTCAAGGATATTGACGACACCCTCGACGAGTTCTCGGTCGGCTGGGTCTCGGTCGGCGACATGTTCGACTCCAAGTTCGCCTATGGCTCCTATGCCGCAGGCGATTACGTGGCCCTCTCCATGCGCGTGGACGAGCGCAAGGTGCCCGGCGCGGTGCTGAAGAAGTTCGCGGCCAAAGAGGAGGCCAGAATCAAAGAGGAAAAGGAGCTGCGCCGCTTGGGCCGCACGCTGCGCCTGGAGATCAAAGAGCGGATCAAGGCCGAGCTGATGCGCAAGTCGCCGCCCGTGCCTGCGGTTTACGATCTCTGCTGGAACGTGCCGCAGGGCACCGTGCTCTTCTTCTCCAATGGCCGCAAGCCGCTGGCCTTGCTGGAGGAGCTGTTCAAGGAGAGCTTCGGCCTGTCCTTGGTGATGCAGGTGCCGTGGAACAGCGCCTTGCAGCTTGTGGACGAGAAGACCGCCGCCAAGCTCGAAACCCTTCAGCCCGCCTCCCTCATCTGATTTGGAGAACACGACATGGATTTGCTTGATGCGATAGAAGAGAAACGCTTCCTTGGCCAGGAGTTCCTGATTTGGCTCTGGTGCGCCTCCGAGGAACGCGGCGGCAGCGTGGCTGTGCCGGGCCGGGGCGATGTGCCGGTAGTCTTTGAGAAGCACATGCTGCTGGAGTGCGGCGAAGGCGCGGAGTGCGAGAAGCTCGTCTGCCGGGGGCAGATGACCGAGCTGAAAGAGGCCCGCGCTGGTCTGGCCCTCGGCAAACGGCCTGAGCAGGCCCGGCTGAAGATCGGCAGCGAGGAGCAGGAATACAGCTTCACCCTCACCGCCGCCACGCTGGAGTTTCGCAGCATGAAGCTGCCTGCCACAGCCGGAGAGGACGGCGGCGGCGATGACCGCGCCGGACTTGAAGCGCAGATACTGGAGCGCATGGCCCTGATTGAAGAAGGCATAGAGTTAGTCAACGCCTTGTTCCGCCGCTTCCTCACGCTGCGCACCTCTGATGACTGGCCCAAGGAGCTGGCCAAGCTGCGGAAATGGATCAGCCACGGCGCAGAGCTGGCTGCGGCGTAAGCAGCTTTCCGGCTGTTTTCTTTTGAGCCACTGAGTTCTCTGCATATGGGCATAGCCGCAGATATCGTCATCCTCGTGGTTGCCGCGCTGGTTGGCGCATTGATTGCCCAGCGGCTGCGGCAGCCGCTCATTCTTGGCTACATCGCCGCCGGAATCGTTGTCGGGCCGAACACCGGCGGCGTGACCGTCGGCGACATCCACGAGATTGAGCTGCTGGCGGAAATCGGCGTGGCCCTCCTTCTCTTCGCCTTGGGACTGGAGTTCTCCCTCAGCGAGCTGAAGCCGGTGCGTCGGATAGCTCTGTTCGGCACACCGGTGCAGCTTATCCTCACCATCATCTTTGGCGTGCTGCTGGGCCGCTGGCTGGGCTGGTCGCTGATCAGCTCCATCTGGCTGGGTGCGCTGATTTCGCTCTCCAGCACGATGGTGACATTGAAGACGCTGATGAGCCGGGGACTGCTGGGCACGCTCTCCAGCCGGGTGATGATCGGGATGCTGATCGTGCAGGATTTGGCCGTGGTGCCGATGATGATCATCCTGCCCAAACTGAGCAGCCCGGAGAGCGGCTTGCCGCTGCTTCTCCTTGCTGCGGTCAAGTCCGCCGCCTTCCTCGCGTTGATGTGGTATCTGGGCCGGAAGCTGCTGCCGTGGCTCTTGGCCCATGTCGCCCAATGGAATTCGCGGGAGCTGTTCATCCTCACCATCACTGCCATCGGCCTTGGCATCGGCTACGCCACATGGAAGGCGGGCCTGTCCTTCGCCTTCGGGGCCTTTGTCGCAGGCATGGTTTTGAGCGAATCAGACTTCGGCCACCAAGCCTTGAGCGACATCATCCCTCTGCGCGACATCTTTGGCCTGCTCTTTTTCACCTCAGTCGGGATGCTGCTTGATCCAGCCTTTCTTCTTGCCAACTGGCAGGAGATTCTTGCGCTGGTCGCGGCGGTTTCTCTCTGCAAGGGGCTGATCTTTTTCCTGCTTGCCCGGCATTTTGGCTACCGTAACATTGTGCCGCTGGCGGTTGGTCTCGGCCTGTTCCAGATCGGCGAATTCGCCTTTGTCTTGGCGCGGGAAGGGCTGGCCAGCAAGGCGATCACGCAGGACATGTATTCGCTGCTCCTTGCCATGTCGGTTCTGAGCATGGTGCTGACCCCGCTGGCCGCTGCCGTGACTGCGCCGCTGTATCAGGTGCGGAAGCGGTTTTTCCGGCACGAGCCGGTGCAGACCGAGAACCTTCCGGCGACCGGGCTGAAAGAGCATGTCGTCATCGCCGGCGGCGGGCGGGTTGGCCAGCATGTCGCCCAAGTGCTGACGCAGATCGGCATCCCCTTTGTTCTGATTGAGCTGAGTCATCAGCGGATGCTCGAATGCAAGGCCGAAGGCTATCCGGTCATCTACGGCGACATGAGCCAGCCGGTGGTGCTGAAAGCCTCGCGCTTGAAGCGGGCGCGGCTCCTGCTGATCACCACGCCTTCGGTCATCACCTCGCAGTTTCTGATCAAACAGGCGCATCAGCTCCGGCCTGATCTGCACATCATCGCCCGCGCCAACGGCATTGAACAGGCGCAGGCCTTGTATGCCAGAGGCGTGTACATGGCTGTGCTGCCGGAGATGGAGGCTGGCTTGGAAATCGCCCGGCAGGCCCTGCTCCACTTGGAAATTCCAGTGACTGCCATTCAGCAGTACACCGATGCTGTCCGGCAGGAGCTGTACGCCCCGCTGCATCAGGAGGACGGCAGCCGCCAGCTCTTGGCCATGCTTGGCGGGGTCAAGAATCTATTGGAAATCTCTTGGTTCGAGATACCGCTCGGCAGCTCGCTGCTTGGCAAAAGCATTGCCGAGGCGGCAGTCCGCAGCAGAACCGGCGCGTCCATAGTCGGCATCATTCACGAGGGAGCCTTTCAGTCTAATCCGCAGATCAGCTATGTCTTTCAAGCTGGAGACTTAGTTGCTGTGGTCGGCAGCTTGCAGGAGCGCAACGCCTTTGAGCAGATGACTCAA
>NZ_JBLWEP010000057.1:0-12328 GCF_048287355.1 Candidatus Electronema sp. TJ | reverse complement strand
AGGCTGCGACCTTCTTAATTCCTGTCAGCACCCGTCCTGCGGCCATGCGCAGCCACGTGCCTCGATTCAGCAGCTCAACCCCGCCTTGAAGATCGGAAACAGTTTGCTTGAGACCAGCAACACTGTCTTTCAGCGAATCATTTTCAGCGGCAAGTTCATCCAGTCTTGCCGAGAAAGCAGTTAGACGTTCTTCAAGTTCAGCAGATTCTTCTTTAGTGAAGAAGTCATTTGCCTCCTGCCCAAGACCAGCTAAGCGTTCTTCAAGCTGCTCACGCAGTGTGCTGACCTCTTTGGCGAGCGGATTAGAGGCAATGAGTTCCACGCGCAGCCGCTCTGTCCATGCTCTGAGGCGACTGTATAGTTGGTGAAAATTTTCACAGCTATATTCTTCAGTTGTAAGAAATCTAAGCCCTGGAGCTTCGTCTGTCAGAAACTCTTTGCCTCTATTGTAAGATTTTTGTGCGACAAACTTGAATCGCGAGTCGCCAAGGAAAGTTATCTCAAAGATTATTGATTGCTGTTCAACGTCTTTAAATATGACATCAAAATTTGATAGACCAAAATACGTATTTTCGAGCAAGTCATATATCTCTTGCTTAGTAACAGCACGCAGCATCGTTATTCCCCGTCATGTAAGTAGATATGGAAGGAGCATCCTTTCCCGCTCTTTCGCTCCAATCCGCCAAACATTACCACCCACCTGCAAAAAATCAAGCCAAAACCTGTCCCCCTCACGCTGAAACTGCCCGGCATGACAGAAAACGCTCTGGCAAACTGCTCAAACCAGCTACTCGTGGCGTTCAATGCGCGGCAGCTGTGACTTAATGGGAAGCAAATCAGGCTCGATCTGCCGCACATCAAACTTGATCCGCAGCTCCTTTTGACATCATCCGCCGCCCGTGGAACTTTGTTTATGCCGAAAAGTTATATTGTTGCATCTTTTTCAGTTCCATCCGCCAAACAGCACCACCCACCTGCAAAAAATCAAGCCAAAACCAGCCGCCCTCACGCCGAAACTGCCCGGCATGACAGAAAACGCTCTGGCAAACTGCTCAAACCAGCTCCTCATGGCGTTCCATGCGCGGCAGCTACGGCTCAATGAGGAGCAGATCAGGCTCGATCTACCGCACATCAAACTTGATCCGCCGCTTCTTGTGACATCATCCGCCGCCCGTGGAACGCTGTTTACGCCAGACAAAGCGCGATGCGCGGCAGATAAAGCTTGAACGGCAGCGCATCAAGCTCTGTCTGCGGCACATCGACTTCATTCTGTCGCGGATCAAGTCTTGTCAGGAGCAGATCAAGCGTGACGCGCACCGGATGCAGCGCGTTGTCCTGCGGATTTTGCGCCTGTTCCGGCGGCTTTGGCGGGCTTGGCCGCAGATTTCAGCAGCAATTACTCTCGCAAAGGCGGAGCAAGCCTCCGCCCTTGCGCCTCCGCGCTCAATCAATGTCCAAATACATGGCCGGGCTGGCCTGATTGCCCCGCTCCAGCTTTTTGATCGCCTCATCGGTCTCGTTGGTGAGGCGGTCCATCTCCAGCACAGTCTTGGCCATCTGCGGCAGGGCCTCCTGACGGAAGCGGGCGATGTCATTCAAGGCGGCGTGGATGTCAGCGAAAGCCTGCTTGAGCACCTGAATGTCTAACTGGCTGGTTGAAGCCTGCTTGTGGATCTCCGTGCCCTGCTCCTTCAGCCGACGGGCCGTG
Organism: Candidatus Electronema sp. TJ; assembly: GCF_048287355.1. Classification (NCBI taxonomy): domain Bacteria; kingdom Pseudomonadati; phylum Thermodesulfobacteriota; class Desulfobulbia; order Desulfobulbales; family Desulfobulbaceae; genus Candidatus Electronema; species Candidatus Electronema sp. TJ. The sequence continues at coordinate 10,620 of NZ_JBLWEP010000057.1, read as the reverse complement.
TCGCCAATCAGCTTGTTCGTCGTCTCATTGACCGCCTCGATCTTTTTCAGGACAATGCGCTGATTGGCCAAGGCCAGAGCCACGGTCACAGCCACATTGAGGGCGTTGACCGTCACATTGACCGCCCTGCTCACGCCACGGATCAGCTCTTTGTTGTTGCGGATGATGATCTCAATCGCCAGAACCGCCTGTTGATTGACAGCCAGCTGCTGCTGCAAGTCCATCAGCCGCTGCCGGAGCGGAAAGAGCAGCTCCTCCTTGATGAAGCCGCTGCGCGGGTCGTCGGAAGGAATCTCCTGCTCCGCAACCAGACTGAGCTTTGTGTCCACCATCATCCCCAGCTCAATAGCTTTGCGCAGCTTGTGCGTGTCGAGGCGGAGCTGCTTCTGGTCGTCAAGCAGGGTGATGTTGTCGCGCTTGAGGGTGTCCGCGCCAGTTTGCAGCGAGCGGAAAATTGCGTCCAGCACGGTCTGTGCGCTCTCGAACTGGAGGAAATAGCGTTTCAGCGGCGTGCCCACGCCGGGAATCGTGCCCAAGAGACGGGCGAACCAGCCGGGATTGAGATTGAATTTCTCCGGGTCCAGCTCGTCCACCTTCATATTCAGGTTGACCAAGGCGTTCGCCACCTCGCCGCCGTCCTCGCCCTTCTGCGCCAGCTTGCGGATCGGCTCGCGCAGCATCGCGCTGCGCAGGGCGGAATCCTTCTGGGCCTTTGCGCCGAGATTGTCAATGGCCGCGACATGCTGCTGACGCACTTCCAGCTGGCCAGCGTCTTCCGGGTTGAAGGACAAGATCCTGGCCGCGAACTCCGCCGCCATCTTCTCCAGCTCCGGGTCGGCTGTCTTGACTTCCAAGCGGGCCGGATCAACCAGCCCAAGCTCCGCGCTCAACTGCCGCTCGTCCACTTTGACCAGCGCGTTCTCCTCTTTTGTTTCCAACATGCGGGTTCCTCCTGAGTTTAGTACTGTTTGGCGCGGGCCGCCACCTGCTGCAGCTGGGTGATGGCGGTTTCCAAGTCCCCTTTGGCCAAGGGGCGGTCCGTGGACATCGCGGCGACTGCCGCCGCTGTCTCCTGAATCGCAGTCATCGCCTCTTCGTTGGCAGTGAGCAGCTCGTTGACCTGCTCCAGCTGGCTTATGCGTAGCTGCCGCCGCCGGAGCAGCGTCTCACGCTCCTTGCGGTCCGCCTCAGAAAGGCTGGCTGCTCTGTCCAGCGGCCTGAGACATTTTTCAATATACACAAGGTCAATCCCGCCGACGCTCTGGAGCAGCGAGGCGATGCGCCGGAGATTGTCAAAGCCGCCCAGCTGCACCTGCTCCGCCGCGCCGAGAAAACGTCCGTAGGACAGCTCGCCCGGCTGGAATTTCTCTGTCAGCAGACGGCGCAGCTTGTCCACCTTGTCGCGCAGCCGGTCGAGCTGCTCAACAGCCTGCCCGGCATGATCTTCCGCGCCAGGCACTGTCCGCGCCTGCTCCAGCTCGCGGCGCAGCCCTTCGAGGGCCTGCCTCTCCTGCTCCCGGAGCTGCCCGGCCAATTCTTGCAGATAGCGGGCAGACAGGGCCTCGCCCCGGAAGAAAATGTTGACCACCGCGCTGGTCATGCCAAGAGCGAGTCCGCCGAGGGTCGCCAGATACAGCAGCGGCGTGTTGAAGAGATAGGCGGCGAATCCAAGCGGCAGGCCAAGGGCTGGCGGATAGAGCGTGAGCCAGTGCGTGAGGCCGTGCCGCAGCACATGCCACCGCATCGCGCCCTGGCTGTAGTCGTGAAGGTTGGGCGGAAGATCGTGCTCCACTCACATATCCTCCCTTGCCAGCACCAGCTCGACTCTCGGCAGGCGGTACTCATAGGCCCGCAGCGGCTCGCCGGGCAGCTGCGCCAGCGGCTTGGTTCCGCCCAGCCCCAGAGGCCGCAGCCGGTTGGAATCAAGGCTGTGGGTGATTTGCAGATAGCGGCTCACCGCTTCCGCCCGCTCCAAAGAGAGGCGCAGGTTTTCCTCCGGGTCGCCGCGCAGGCCGGTGTGGCCCTTGATGAGAATGCGGAAATGGGGATAATGACTGAGCCGCTCCGCCGCCGCGTCAACGGTCTGCTTGCCGAGGATGTTCAGCTCCGCCGTGCCTTGCTGAAAGACGACCGGATCAAGCTTCAGGGTGCCAACTTCTTTCAGCGCGGCCCAGCCCGCCGCGTCCAAGGGCGGAAAGGCCGCCGTGCCCGCCTGCGCGGTCTTGCCGCCAGTGAAACCTGCTGTTCCGGCGGCAAGCAGCTCTTCGAGGAAGGCCCGGTTGGTCAGCCGGTAGGGATTGCCGTCCGGCACCGGGCTGGCAGAGAAATCGCCCGCATTGACGAGAATCTCCGCCGCCGACTCAATCGCCGCGATCAAGCCTTCCTCGCCGCCGTTCAGACCGAACCACTGCTCGCCGTTGTCCGCCAGCGAGGCCCAGCTCACGCCCTTGAGCATCGAACTGACTTCGTTTTCCTTCAGCCCGGTCTCCTCGCGGACATGACGGATCAGCAGGGCCTCGTCCTGGCGGTATTTGCGCAGCGTCTTGAAATAGGAGGAGAGGAGGAGCTTGACGAGCTGGGGATTCTTCTGCGCGAATTCGCGGCGGACCAGCAGAATGTCCACGATCAGCCGCTGCGTGTCCTCGGTGCCGAGCAGCTTGATGATGCCCGGCTGCTGGAGGGCCTTGCTGACATCCGGCTCCCACAGCACGGCGACATCGGTCTTGCCGGCAAGCAGGGCGGCTTTGGCCTGCTCGGAGCCATTCACCGCCAGCCGCAGCGGACCGGGTGGCGGATGCAGTTCCGGCGCGTTGAAATGATCCGCCGCCGCCTTGGCTAAATGCTCGCTGGGGCTGGCCGGAGTGAAAGCGACCTTCACATCCATCTTGCCCTTGAGATCGTCAAGCCCAGCCACCCTCTCTTGACGCGCAAGGATCGCGTCTCCGCCTTTGGATTCATCCAGCACGGCGATGATGATGCCGGGATAGTTGAACCGCCCGCCGTTGAGGAGGTAGGAATCCACTGTCGCCACAGCGAAATCCAGCTCGCCTTTCTCCAGCCGCTCCATCCGGCCCGGATAATCAGCCTTGTCGTCCTCCACAGCCAGCAGCCAGCCCGCCTGGCGCAGGGCGGCCTTCATCTCCGGCGAGCGGAGAGGGAAATAGCCGATCCAGCTGTCCGCCGCGACGCGGATCTTGCCCTGCAAATCCGCCGCGTCGCTCGTCTCCTGCTGCTTGCGGTCAAGAATGCGCGGCAGCAGCAGCCAGACTCCGTAGGTGAGAGCGGAGCCGATGAGCATCAGGAGCAGTGCGCCGATCAGTCTGGCCTTCATTGCGCGTCAAAGGTGGCTGCGTCAAAGGTTTCCGCCTCAGCCAGCACATCGGCCAAGCCTTGGCGCAAGGCGGCGGGATTGTCCGCCGCCTTGTACACGGTGCGGCCCGGCATGTTGAGGCTGTGATTCGTGCCGATGCAGAAGCCAATGGTGTGCAGCTCCACCGGAGTGCTCTCCAGCATCCAGCGCACCGCCGCGTCCGGCTCTTGGCCGGGGCTGGCGTAGCCGTCCGTCACCACCACCAAGACATAACGGCCATAGCCGAGCTGGCGCACAGCCTGCTTCTCCAGCGCGGCATAGCCTGCTTTGACCGCGTCCTTCAGTGGCGTGTCGCCGGAGGCGTAAGCAGCCTGCACTGCCTCAGCGAACTGCTGCCGGTTGCCTGCGCCCAAAGGCGCCAGCTCACGGATCTGGCCGTCATTGAAGATCAGCAGGCCGAGATTGGCATCCGCAGGAACAGCGGCGGCGAATTCTTTGATCGCGTCCTTGGCCGCCTCCAATTTGGTCTGGCTGCCGGAACATTGCTTGTCGAGCATCGAGCCGCTGCCGTCCAAAATCACATAATAATTGGCGGCGAGCAGATTCGGAGCCAAGACTGTGTCTCCGCCAGGCGCGGGCGGCCACGGCGCGGCAAGAGTTTTGGAAGCGGCGGACTCAGCTGTCGGCTGGGATTCGGTTTGCGCCGCCGGGCGGTTCTGAGAGGTGCTGCCGCTTTTCTGCTGCGCCGGGTGGTCTTCGCAGCCGAACAGCAGGAAGGCAGCCAGCAGGAGCGGCAAGATTTTCAGCGCGTTCATTGTCAGTCCTCCTCTCACAGCGGTTTGAAAACCGAGGCTTCGGCTTCCAGTTGGATGATGCGGAACTCGACCCGCATATTGTCGCGCCAGGCCTGCTCGGTTTTGGGCGGACAGGGATCATCGCCGCAAAGGCTGCTTTTCGGCTTGGTGATGCCGTGGCCGATCACCGCGAACTGGCTTTCATCCAAGGTCACGCCCTTGGTGGCGGCAAAGGTCATGATGCTCTCACGCACCGCGTTGGCCCGCGAAAGACTGAGATTCTTGGCCGCCTGCTTGATCTGATTGAGGGCCATTTCTGTTTCCTGCCGTTTCTTCGCCTGAAGCCAGCCCATCGGATCGGAGTGGCCCTCAATAGTGATCACCGCGCCGCCGTAGGTCGAGGCCAGCTCGATGACTTTGTTGAACGCGTCAGCGTAGAGGTCAGCGGAGAACTGGTTCTGGTTGGGCTGAAAGAAGACCTCGAAGGAGAACAGCTCGCCCTCAGCCAAGCGGTCCTGCTGCTGCTTGCGCTGAATTACCCCTGCAACTTTGGCGGAGTCGAATTTCGGTGCCTCCACGCCCGCCGTGTTGCGCAGGCCGTTCTTGAGCGCGTCGTAGCTGAACTCAGCCGCCGCCAAGGGCGATTTTCTGCCGAGCAGGCCGAGCTTGACAAAGGCGTTCTGGGTCTGATCGCGGAGATTAAGGAAATTGCGCGGATAATTGGGATCGGTGAAAAACTTGACGTTGCCGACGAAGCCGACAAACTCGCAGTCCACCCGCAGCGACTCAGCATCAGCGGTCGCCGCCGGGCTGTCGAACAACATCTGCGCCGAAGCTTTGACCGTCTCGGTGTATTCCTTCATCCGTGCGGACTTGTTCTTGAGCAAATCGGCCAGCTGCTCCTCGCCCTGCATCAGGCCGTTGACGAATTTCTCCACCTCGGCATGGTGGCTTTTGAAATAATCGCTCCGCACCGCATAAACATCAGCGATGATCCGGTTAGCGGTCTTAGTTGAAAGCAGAATCTCCGCGCCTTTGACCGAACCTTCCGCGCCCGTGCCTGCTGTGCCGCCGGAAGTGAGAGCCATGCCGTCGGGAATGATCATCATCGCCGCGTCAATGCCGTCTTCACGGAAGGCTTCCGCCGGGGTTTCCGCTGTGCCGGTCAGATCTTTGACCCATTTGATGCTCACGTCGCTCATGGCCAGCCCGGCATCAGCCAGCACCTTGGCCAAATAATCCACATGCGGGCCGTAGGCTTGCAGAGCCACGGTCTTGCCTTTCAGATCCTTGGCGGTCTTGATCCCTGGCTTGACCACCAGACAGTCGCCGCCGTTCGACCAGGTGAGCTGATAAATGACCACCGGCGCAGTGCGTGGGTCGCGGCCCAGCACCTCGGAAGCCATGCTCACCATGCCCATCGTGCCGCGCAGATACGGCGTTTCGCCGCGCAGATAGGACTCAATCTGCTTTTTGAAGTCATCCTCGCGCACAAGCTGGAGCTTCAGGCCCTTCTTGCCGAAAATGCTGTCCGGCGCGGTCTGGGCCGCATTGCCGTTAGCGAGAATGGTCGCCTCGTCACCGCCCCACGTGATCAGAGGCACCCGCACCGGTCCGCCAAGCTTGATGTCCTCAGCCGCCGCGCTGACGACCTTGGCCAGCGGCGGCGCGTCCACGTACTGAACCGCGCGGGCGGCTGTGCCGCAAAGCATGAAGAGGAGAAAAACAGCATGGACAAGCCCTTGTCGTCTCATGACAAACACCCTGGCAAAGATTCAGAGAGATGGCTCCGCCTCGGCGCAGCCTGCCTGTGCGGGCAGATTGGCACGAAACACGGGGTCTGTCAAGAATATATGCAGAGATGCTGAGAAGAAAAGCTGCGCTGCGCCAGCCTGTCACCTCTTGATTTCTACGCCAAGACATTCCCGCAGCAGCTCCTGCGGGTCGTTCTTGAACCTTTCCCAGAAGGGAAAAGTGCGGCACTGCTCCGGCCTCTGCTCATAAACCGAGCAGAGGCCGACGGCACGGTCAAAGAAACAGCAGAAATGCTCGCCGCTAATCACCCTCTCCTGCAAGGAAAGCCTGCCCTGCACCCGGCGGACATAGCACTTGGCGAAAAGGCCGGAGTTTATCCCCAGTGCGGCGGCCATCTTCTCCAGCTCCTCCTGGATCACCCAGACATAGCCGCCTTTGCCCCGGCAGCATCGACCGCCGCAGACGGCGCAGGCCGCACTGTCGTCAAACGTGTATGGAAAATTCTCTGTATTATGTGTCATGGCAGCTCATTCATGGCGCGTCGGTGCAGGATGATCAGAAAAATTCTTGACATCAGGCGGAAGGCTGTGTATAAACAGCCCCAAAGCGTTTCCGCCGGAGTGGTGAAACTGGTAGACGCACTGGACTCAAAATCCAGCGGGCCTTGCGCCCATGTCGGTTCGATTCCGACCTCCGGCACTACATGAAACTAAATTACAGGGTTTTGATATTGCTGTCAAATATCAAAGCCCTGTTTCTATTTTCAGGGCCTTTGTACAAATTCATGGTACAAAATGGCCGCCAGCTACCTTGTCAAAAAAGGTGACACGTATTATTCCTCTTGGAAAACCCCCGGCTCTGCCGGGGGACTCCTGAAGTTTGACAGTTCCTGGAATATAGTTTTTAAAAATGTGGCTGATGTTCTGCAAAGTTGCCGTTTTTTTGCTACAGCTTATTGAAATGCCTCTAAGACTTGGATGAGCTGTTTTAAAATGATTGCGGTCAGCCCCCTTTGAGGGGGCCGCAATCGTAAAGCCACCGGCATAGCCGGTGGATACTTACTTGATGGATTTTCAACGAATTGGCGGCTGCATTCCTTGCATGAAAATTTTGCTTTTCCATTATGGACGGAGCCGTTTTTTATGACTTTCTCAGAACCGCAACGGGGACAGGAGGGCATTCTTTTTTTTCTGGCAAAAATTGTTTTTACAGAAATATAACGAGGACTGCTGAAAAGTTCCAGCCTTGAAGAAAACGTATCACTACATCTTGAGGATTACCCTGGCAGACAGGGACGAAAAACTGTCGGCCACACAAACAACCAACGCAATGCACATGAAAAAAATATGCTTGTTCGGAGCCTTGCTGCTCTTTGCCGCAGCAGGTGCGCAGGCGGAGCAGGTCGGCGAAGTCAGCACTGAGTTCAAGCTGCTCGGCGCAAATCATAAAATCGTGATTGAGGCGTTTGACGACCCAGACATTCTTGGCGCGACCTGCTACGTCAGCCGGGCCAAAACCGGCGGCATCAAAGGCTCGCTGGGTTTGGCGGAGGACACCGCCGATGCCTCCATCGCCTGCCGCCAAACTGGCCCAATCACCTTGCCGAAAGATGTGAGCAGCGGCAAACGCGACGGCGAGCGCGTCTTCAGAAAATCCACCTCGATTCTCTTTAAAACGCTCCAAGTGGTGCGGTTCTACGACCAAAAGCGCAATGCGCTGGTCTATCTCAGCTATTCGGACAAACTGATTAACGGCTCGCCAAAGAATTCCATTTCCGCCATCGAAATCAGGCCGTGGGCGCATCCGGCAGCAGAGCAAAACAGCCAGTGATAGGCAGGATCAGAGCAGCTGTCCAGCTGCTCGGCCATGCCGCCGCTGTCATCACCGACTGGCTGCTGATCAGCAGCGGCCTGCTGCTTGCGCTGACCTCTTTGGTCAGAATTGATGTGCCGCTGGCAAAATGGGTTCTGCTGGGCTGCGGTCTTTTTTTCAGCGGCGCGGGCTGCTTGTTCCGGCAGCGGCGGAAAAAAAACGCTTCAAGATGAAACTTGTTGGATACGCAACAAAAAAGCAGCCAGATGCCATCCGGCGACCTCTGGCTGCTCCAAAAGCGAAGAGCTGCTTTTTCCTCTGGGATTATTTGATTACTTTGATGTAATCAACACCAGAAGCAAACCCTGTCAAGATCATTTCAATATCCTGACCTGCATTGACCGTCTGAGCGACAGCGTCATCGTCAAACGAGAGAATCATCTTGCCATTTCCAGCAGTTTTGCTTTCGCTTTGCGGCACACCGTTCAGCAGGTAGCTCCCTGATGGCATATCTGAAACGGCGCGGCCTGTCAAAGTAAAATTCTCCTCCACTGGCTCAGAGGAGGCCTTGCCGTCATTGACTACAAGGGTTGCTGTGTAGTTGCCGGCGGGCAGGACAACCTTGACCATTTCAGCATCATCCACTTCAATTTCACCGTCGGGGCCGACAAGCGTCCAGTCATAGGAAAGCTCATCACCGTCCTCATCGGTTGAGCCGGAACCGTCCAGAACTACCTCCATCTCCTGCGCGGCCTGAAGATTTGCGGAGATATGGGCTTTCACCCAGTTTCCCCGGCGGGACAGATTCAAAGTCTGCGGCGTGATTTTCATTGTCACCGGCAAAGAAATTTCCGCATCGCCAATTTCTGCCACAGCAGCAACGGGCGCGGTGTTAGGCGGTATAGCATCAACGGCGATGTCATAAAGGACAGGAGTGTCATTGACATTGTTGCCATCTTCATCCATGCTGCTCCGTGAGAAGCTCACCGTCAGCCTGAGGCAGCGGCCTCGCTCCATATCCAGCAGACTGCCGTCATTCTCCACTGCGATTTCCTCGCCAAAGACGGAACAATCTTGACTGCCTGCGACTGTCACCTTGATGGAGCTATCGCCCGGTTCATCCGCTGTCCAGCTTACTTTGTTCCAGCGGACATCATCCATGCCTGCGTTATGCACCACAGTCCAAGTCCCTTGATCTGGCGCACCAATCAGGGTGCTGCCAGTCATATCACTGTAGTTGTATAGATTGCCGCCCAAATCAACAGTGGTGAGGTCAACCTGCCCCACATGCACTCCGTTGACAACCTGCCCGGCATTTGGATTAATTCTTGAAGCGTTGCGGCTGTAATAGTTCGTGGCCCATATCTTTCCGTCCGCATCAACTGCAACTCCTGTAGGGCCAGAACCGACAGAGACAGTGCCAATATAGGTGCCGTTATTAAGGAGATGCCCAACAGTTGTTCCATTCAGAGAATGAGCAACCCAAATATGCCCATTTTTATCGGCAACACAACCTTGGGCATATTGATAACCTTGATTATAGGTGCCTATAAGATTTCCGTTAGGAGCAAACTTTTTAATGGTTCCATCTCCATAACCTGTATTCCAGACATTGCCGTCAGGGTCAATGCATAGTCCATAGCTTTCATGGCCATATCCTCGCCAGTTGCCGCCATTCGGGCCGGATAAAGGCAAAGCTGTATCCCATCGAAGCATAGGTCTGGCTGACCATATCACGCCGTTTTTGTCAATCAGTCCGCCATAACCGCCATAACCTACAGAGGATTCTTGCCGGATAATCTGACCGGTGTCGCCGTCAATCAGATCAAATTTTCGATAGCCTGTCCCGCTGACCCATACATTGTTATCTTTATTGACGGACACATGCCGAGCACCGGTTGAATTCACACGTGTATAATGCAAGATGCACTCATCTTCCGCAGTGTCCACTCCGCCGTAACTGTCTGCATTCCCTGCGTTGCCCCAGCCGCGCACATCGCCTTGCCCTGTTGAGGTGTCAATCACACCATTGCCGTTCCGATCAACACACTGGCCGTTTTCCTTCAGGCCAATATGAACAATGGACCCCATACCATCTCCACCTTCAGCTCGGTTGGTGACCCACACATTGCCGTTTTTGTCAACTGTGGTTCTGGATGGATCCTTTCCCATGCGATCCGGCGCAGTGCGGTATTCCGCCAGAACTTGACCTGTTTTGGTGTCAACTTTGACAACCGTTCCTTTGGTTGACACCGCGATCCAGATGAAGTCAAACGGCTTCATTGTGTCATCCAGCTGGAGCTGATCATGGCTGGGATCATGCACCACGTTGATGGATGCGCCTTTGTCGAAATCCGCATCAAGCGTGAATTCGCCATCGGGCAAGCCTGCTGCCGCAAGCACAAGCTGTCCTGGAAGAAGACAGGCAAGAGCGGCAGCCAATCTGGATGCAGGCAAAAAAACAGAATTGAATCTCATCGAAACGTCCTCCTTTTTTGAAATTGAGTGTCAAGACTCCTTGGTGCTTCTATAGTGCAAATTTTAGGAAAATGCAAACAAAAAATATAACAAGAGAATGATTCTCGTTTTCTTGCAATGAACGGGGATGATTGGCCTACGCTCTAAAAAACTATAGGGTGGTGGTCAAATGGCAAGTGATGAGTTAGTATAGGGTGATGATACAAGAAATCATCACCCACCGATGTCGCTGTTGTGACAGCGTGAACATCGTGAAAAACGGACATAACGCTCAAGGGCAGCAGCAGTATTGGTGTAAAGACTGCAATAAACGTGCGGTGCTGCATCTTTGCCCGCGCTGGAGCGAAGAGAAGAAGGAAGAGATAATCGGCGCTTATCATGAACGTCCCAGCATGAGAGGCATTTCCCGCATGTTTGGTGTCAGCCGGCAGACACTTGCTTCTTGGCTCAAAAAAAAGACGCGGCAAATCC
>NZ_JBLWEP010000056.1:0-12578 GCF_048287355.1 Candidatus Electronema sp. TJ | reverse complement strand
CACGAGCTTAACCTTCTTTTTTTTTGCCTGTTCAATTGTTCCGCTTCGTTTTTTTTGAGATCGGTTTGTCATGTTATCTTTTTGGATAGTATTCAGATTTGTCTACGTGCTATTGGTGTTTGAACGATAAAAAACAGGCTGCGTTAAATTTCATGATAAACAAAGAGCTGTAAATGACATCTGAACCTATCCGCTGGCTTCATTTATCTGATTTTCATGTTGGCAAAGATCACTATGAGACAAGAAAACTCTTCGGCCATCTGCATGATCATGTTAAAGAAATATGTCAAACAAGATTTGTGCCGGATATGGTCTTTATGTCAGGAGATATTGCGAATGGTGGCGTAGAAGATGAATATATTCAATTCATAGAAGAATTCTTTGATCCACTTAAAAAAATTTTGGAGAGCTTTCAATGGAAAGGGAAGTTTTTTATTGTCCCTGGAAACCATGATGTCCAGCGTAAGTATGTTAAGGATATCCCACGTGACTCCCGCCTGAAAGCGGCCTCCAATTTTTTCAGAGCAAGTTCTGACGGTCTGCAAGATCGACAAATTCATGAACTTCGAGCTGTTGAACAATTTGGAGAGTTGATCATTCTTACAGACTCGTATTCTGACAATTGGCTTGAATCTGAGGAAGGATCTTTCGTATCCACCTTTAAAATCAAAGAGCGAACTGTCGGTGTTGCGGGCATCAACACCGCTTGGTTATCTCGTGACAACTCAGACAAAGAGCAGCTTTCACCCGGAGTGGACTTGCTGAATTCAGCTCTGAAGAAAATCAAAGACTGTGATCTTCGTATCCTGCTGGGGCATCATCCTGTAGATTGGTTCTTTCCTGAGCACTGCATCCGCATCCAGAATCTGCTTGGTGATAACAGAATAATTTATCTGCATGGGCACTTGCATGAAAACCGGTCGAAGCCATTGGAAACTGGCGGAGGAAAATTTCTACAGATTCAGTCTGGTGCCGCTTTCCAAGTGAGAGAGGGTGATGAAACCAAGTGGAAAAACGGCATTCTTTGGGCAGAGGTTGACAGCGAGCTGAAAACGATTTTGCTTCAGCCCAGATATTGGAAGGACAGCGAAAGTCGATGGGGAATTTCGGATGATTTGCATGAGGACAGGAGAGTAAAAGGTAACTGGTGGTCTTTTTCGCTCCCTTGCAACAAAACAATTTCTGAAAAAGAAAAAGATAGTCAAGACGCAGACCAAACACTGTCTGTTGATATGCCGGATGGATGGGAACTTATTGACTCGAAATTCATTGCCTCACGAAGTCGGCAGGAAATCAACGACAACGCATTTATTCAATATTTTGATGGGGCTGTTCCAAGTTGGCATCAGGAGCTTATACGCGCTCTTCCTTTGCGCAATGCCTCGGCAAAAGCTGTTGAAATTTTAAAGCAGGCAAAAGATCAGGACCGTTCGACAATGCTGCTGCTCTCTGGAGCAGGGGGAGAAGGGAAAAGCACTGCCCTTATTCAGGTGAGCTATGCTCTGTATCAAAGCGGTGATTGGCATCTGCTTCTACATACTCATGGTGATAAACCTTTACCAATTGAGCAGCTTCGTGATTTTCCTGCCGACAAGCCGTGGCTTATCATTTCAGATGATGCCGATCTGATCGCAGGCAACCTGTCTGCAACCTTGTCGTGGATTTCCCAGCATCGGCGGGATATTCATTTCCTTTTAGCGGCCCGGCAGAGTGATTGGTATTCCGCTGGCGGAACACGAGTTGGCTGGAGTCAGCATTGCGCATTTTATGAAATAATCCTTGGCAAACTTGAACAGAATGAAGCTGAAGCCATTGTCCAGCTTTGGAGAAAATACGGAGATCAGGGATTAAAAAATCTGCATAGCAGCACTCATGAAGAGGCAAGCCATAAACTTTATCAGGCATCTCTTGACCAAGCTGGAAAGGGTGAAGGCGCATTTCTTGGGGCCATGCTCACCGTCCGTTTGGCAGATGGATTGAAAGATCACGTCCGGCTGCTCCTTGCCCGTTTAAAAAAACAGGAGATCAAACAGAGCGGAGGAAAAACCTTGCTGGATGCATTTGCCGCAATTGCTTTGATGCATCTTGAAGGCTTTGATTTTCTTTCAGCTCCTGTGCTCTCTCAATTCATTTATGATAATCCAGATAAAAGTCCTAAAGGCGGCATTCTGATACCCTTGGGCAAAGAGGCTGCCGCCACCTCAGCGGGCAAGTTCATATTCACCCGGCACTCAATTATCGCAAAAGTCGCCGGTGAACTGTTGGAGCAGGACTTTGCTGTCGATTCTCAGGAAATATTTGCCCTTCTCGGCGCAGCAGCCATTAAGGCGAAGGGAAAAGGAACCTATATACTAGAGCTTGGGAAGTGGAACTATGATTTCCCTGAACATTTCCTCAAAACAAACCGTCAGCAGACAGCAATTGTTATCGGAAAATTTCAATTAGAATGCGACCCAGGAAACTTAAAGCTGCTGACCAACCTTGCGAAGCTCTATCGTAAATCTGATAATGCAGCGCAAGCGGCTCAACTGTTCCATAATTATTCAGCAGGAAAGAAAGATCGTGCGTTCTATTATGAATGGGGAACAGCCGAAGGAACTGCTGGTAATCACGCTTTAAATGTATTGCTGGCTGCTGTCAGCATTGCAGACCGAACAACTTTTGCCCCGCCAGATAATAAGCAAGCCAAGCTCAGTCTTGCCGGATCGGGTGTGGCTTTTGAACAGCTATATGGTCAGTATCATGAAAGCATATTCCGTGATGCCCAACACGCCTGCAGGGTCTTAGGACTCTGCCTTTTCCTTGATACAAGAGCAGAAGGTTGTTTTACGAAAGATTGTGAAAGCACTTCCAAACAGGGTGCGCCAGATATGGATATTCAGCAAGCCGTTGATGCCTTTTCGCTCGGCGTGAACACGGCATGGCGTTATGCTGATATTGATGAAAGCCTTTCCAAACAACTGCCTCTTGCAAAAGATGAGATGCGTTTCGAGGAGTTGATAAAATTGATTTATGCTTCGATAGCTAAAAAGGAAAAGCAGCCCAGCAGGTCTGCTTGAGTGAAAACAAAAGCGGATACCTGAGATCGACGGCCCAAAACGGCCCGTTCACCGTTTAAACCGCCCCAAACTCAATTGAAATCGGGACGATTCACACTTAAATTGCCCTGATTTAAATTTAAATTGACACGATTTCAATGTGAATCAGGGCGATTCAAACTTAAACCGGGGCGATTTAAATCGAAAACGTCCCGGTTTCAATTTAAATTGGAGCAATTCACACTTAAATTGGGCTGATTTCAATTTAAATCAGGGTAATTTCAATTTAAATCGGAGCAATTCACGCGCAATCGGGCCGATTTCAATTTGAATCGGGGCAATTTAAGTTTAAATCATCCCGATTTAAATCGAAAACGGCCCGATTCAAACGTGAATCAGAACGGTTCAAACAAGCTTTCTCCAAGAAAAAACGAAAAAATACCGGGAAAATACTGGCATTGAGGCATACGCGGTCTTGCAGTTCAGGAAGCACAACCAACATCAAAGCAAGGAGGGTCGAAACATGCGTTTTCCAAACACTGAAGCGACAATCATAGCCTTGGCGCAAAAGATGATCAGCGGGTTCACCAACAACCCGAATTTCCCTGAACCGCCGGTCACTCCGGCGCAGCTGCAAGCCCGGCTGGATGCGACGAACAGTTCCAGCATTGCGCAGGGCAGCGCGCAGGCGGCGGCAAAGCAGGCCACGGATGCCAAGCAGGCCGACATTGAGGCCATGGTTGCCGACATGAAAACCATGCTCCATTATGCTGAAGACGCGGTGCAAGGCGATGATTCCAAATTGTCGGAATTAGGCTGGGGAGGCAGGTCCGAACCGCACGCGCTGGAAGTCCCTGGTGCGCCAAGGCTGCTTGAAGCGCGGGAGCAGAACGCAGGCTGGCTGATTTTGGATTGGAAAAAGCCTGCGGACGGCGGCGCGGCAGCTTCGTACCGGATCGAGCGGCGGGATTTGACTGAAGGTGCCAGCCCATGGACGCTGGCAGGCATGGCGGTTGACACCGAAATCACGCTCAATGATCAGCCGCGCGGCAAGGATTTGGAGTATCGCGTCATTGCGGTCAACAAAGCCGGAGAAGGCGGGCCAAGCAGCACCGTGACAGCGGTATTATAAACCTGAATGGCTGCGCCAAGCCTGTGTTTAAAGTAGGGGCGAAAAATCTTTCGCCCTTGCTGCCTTGCGCAAGAGGTCTTATGCGGGAAGGGCAGGAACAGCTCTGAGGAAAAGAAAAGCAGGTCAGACGCTCGAGAGCCTGACCTGCTTTGTTTTCAGAGGTGCATCACATGGGCACAATCAGCTTGTTGCTGTCTTCGTTCCAAGTGACAACCACATACCACAAGGCCATTATGAAGGCGATGAAGCCGAGCGTCCAGCCGTAGCCCATTGCGTCAGGCAGATAAACAAAACGGCCAAGCATGCCCTCATCCTCAAATTTTGCCTCCTTGAACCAACTGGTCATCAGCGAGTTGGCAACGCCGAAAAAAGGCACGACGATCCAGAGCTTGAGCTGCCCTTCACCGACGCGCCAGAGTGTGCCGGAGCCGCAGCCGCCTGCCAGCATTCCGCCCAAGCCAAAGAGGAAGCCGCCGACCACGCCGCCCCAGCCAAAGGTTCCGCGCACATAGTTCGCAGGATCAAGCACAGGATTGCCTTCCAGCCGGATAGGAACGGCGTATTTCACCACCGCGCCGCCGACAGCGAGAATAAAGATGGACAAAGCCACGGATTTGGCCAAGGTGCAGTCGCCAGTCATGTGCGGTTCACGGAAACCCTGAATCATGCACCAGCGGCCACGGTGCATGGCGTAGCCCAGCCCGGCGGCGAGCAGCAGAACACCGGACAGAGAGGCGATATATTCTGTGTTGTCTTCGCCGTCATATCCGGCATACCAGCGCGCCCAAGCGATCAGGCCGATCAATGTCGCCAAGCCAAGCAGCGTCTGAAGCGTGCGGGGGATGTCAACAGTCCATGCGCCGCTGGAACCCCAGCTGATGTGCTCCATCTCTTTATAAATCAGCCAGAGACCAAGAATGACACCGGCGACGATGCCCAGCCACATGCTGAAGCCGTTGGCAGCCAAATTGCCGATGGCGTTGTACATGCCGCCCACGTTGCAGCCTCCTGCCAAGGTTGAGCCAACACCCATCAGCACACCGGCAAGAGCGCCTTTGACTGCTTCGCGGTAAGGCGGAAAGCGAAAGGCGAATTGACCGCCGAGAAAAGCTGACAAAAGGGAGCCGCCGAGAAAGCCGAGACCAATTACAGAGCCGGAATCAAGCAGCGGAGAGGTCGGCGTGTCGCCGAGACCGAGACCGCACACTATCCAGTCTCCCCAGTTGCGGATTGCGCCCACCGCGCCCCAAGGCCGCCACCAAACCATCATCAATATGCTCAGCAGAGCGATGATCACGCCGGTGATGTTGGCATCCCATTCCGTTTCACAGAGCTGTTTGTACAGATTTCTGATTTTGCCCAAAAAACTCGACTCGCTCATTGGTCTTTACCCTCTGGTTAAAAATATTTTTGATGACCGCGCTCTTCTGCGCGATGTTCTGTTTCCCAAGTTCTTGCTGCCGCGCTGGCCATTCGGCCAGCTTGTCATTGTATAATTTCTTGCACTGGTTGTACAGTTTTTTTGCAAGACTGCCGCAGTTCTTTTGCTCGGCGGCTGCTGCGGAGAATGCAGCGGAAGAGCGGCAGAACGCATCTTTCAGGACTGACGGTGCTGAGCAGCCTTTTTCTTTGTATTCCCTGAAGATAGGAGAAACCTTCGCAGAGGTCTTCTGCATTAAACCCTTGACAGATGCGGCTTCATTCGTTATAGAGAACGAATCTTGTCGATTTTAAAGAGGCTGAAAAACAGCCTGATCAGAGGCGGTTCAGCCCGAAATATTTTTATCCTTCAACACAGGAGAACCAAATGAGCGACGTGAAGACAGCACCCGACGGACTGGTACCAGCAGCAGTGCTTGATGCGAAAGGCCTGAGCTGCCCGATGCCCCTGCTGCGCACCAAAAAAGAGATCGGCAAGATCAAGGCCGGTGATATCCTCCAGATTGACGGCACCGATCCCGGCTCGCGCAACGACATCCCCGGCTGGTGCACCCGTTCCGGCCATGTGTATCTGGGCGAGAAAGAGCAGAGCGGCTACATGAGCTTCTACGTCCAGAAAGGCTGATCTCCCCCCATCCACTCCAATCTCAATGAGGAACAGGCCGATGTCTGCCGATCCAAACAAACTTGCCATCTTCGTCACCTCGCCCCAGAACATGACCCATGTCGTGGGGATCGCCGAAGCTGCGGCGCGGGCTGGCAAGAAGCCCATGATATTCTTCACCTACAAATCCATTCACCTGACCAAGGATCCGCGCTTCGAGCCGCTGGCCAAGCTCTGCGGCGAGGACAACCTCGCCATCTGCGCGGACAGCTACACCTGCGAGGGCTATGACTCAGTCAAGGACATTCCCGCCGGAATGACCGCCAAGCAGATGCGAACTCAGGCATTCCACGGCGCACTGCTGGACGAATGCGGCAAGTACATCGTTCTATAAGGAGCCTGTGACATGGAATCGCTGAAAGTTTACATCCTGATCGCCAACCGCACGTACAACGACGGCATCCGCTCTGCGCTGGGGCTGGCGGTGGAGAACCATTACGGCTATCCGGTAATCATGAACGGAGAGTTCCCGAAGTTCTCCAACTATATGGCAGAAAACATCGCCTGGATCGGAGACATGGAGGGCGAAGTCTTCACCTGCGGCGCGCCTGCGCCGGAGAACCTGCCGGACGATGTCCCGCTGACCGAGATCAGCTTGGAAGAGCTGGGCGAGCGGATGCGTGACGCTGACTATATCATTCCCTACGGCCTGCCCAAGCAGACCAACACCCCGCCGCCCGCCTGCGCGGAGTAAGGCGCGACGAAGACGAGGAGAAGACGATCATGAAAATGCTGCAGGTATATCGTTCCGAGCCGAACAAGGATGTTCAAACCTTGGTTGCCATCCTCAACCGGGACCGGGAAGCGGACGAGTTCAAGCTTTACGGCGAGAATCCCAACTATGACGAGCTGGTGCAGAAGATTTTCGCAGCAGACAAGACTGTCTGCTGGTGGTGAGTCAAACCGCTGAACCGCTGCGGTGAGCGCGAGGCCCGTGATCGGAAACGATCATGGGCCTTTTTCGTTGGCAAGGTTTTGCTCCGCCTCCTTCAACAGGAGCTTTTTATATATATAAAAAACTTATTGTTATTGGGCCTGTCAAATTGTTGAAAACAGCACTAAGACGTTGTTTTTATAAAAAGTCGTATCTTGATAAGTTCTTGATAACTTGTTAGCAGACAGGCCTCTTCGGCTGCTGCTGAACAAAGTTATCAACAGGCGGAACCGAGTTATCAACATTTTATCAACAGAGTTATGAACAGGCTTCTGCACGAGCTTCTGCAAGAGGGTGTCAAGGGCCAGGTCTTTCCCGGCGCGGCTGCTGCGGTCGCCTGCGGCAGCGGCCCGGCCCGGCAGACCGCTTTCGCGTATGCCGGTGTTTTAAACAGCCGCACCTGTATCCCCGTGACTGGCGGCACCCTCTTTGATCTGGCATCCCTGAGCAAGGCCCTGTCAACCAGCCTGATCTGCTTTGCGCTTTTTGTTGAAGGGAAAATTCATCCTGACGATCACCTTGCCGATCTGCTGCCGGACATTCCGCCCGACAAGGCGCAGATCAGCCTGCGCAGCCTGCTTTCGCATTCTTCCGGCTTGGCGGCATATCAGCCGTGGTTTCAGCAATTCGCGCCGACGCAGCAGCAGGAGAGCAAAGCGGCACTGCTCCGCCTGATTCTTGACGAGCCGCTGGCCTATGAGCCGGGCAGCCGCTGTCTCTACAGCGACCTCGGCTTCATCCTTCTTGGCCATCTGGTGGAGGAATTGACCGGCCAGAGCTTGTCAGAATGCTTCCGCGCGCGCGTGACGGCACCGCTGGGCTTGGAAGAGGAGCTGTTCTATCATCCGACAGCGGCGGAGCGGCTGCGCTGCGCTGCGACAGAAGATTGTCCGTGGCGGGGCAGGGTGATGCAAGGCGAAGTGCATGACGAGCATTGCTGGCTGTTTGGCGGGGCAGCTGGACATGCAGGTTTGTTCGGCACAGCAGCGGGCGTGCTGCGGCTCTGCGGGGCGATTTTAGATGGATGGAAGAACAAAGGCGCGGGCGGCTGCGCATGGGCGGCATTTCTACCCGAGGCTTTGCGCCCGCAGCTGCCCGACCAAACGTGGCGCATGGGCTTTGACAGCCCGACTCCGGGAACCTCCAGCAGCGGCAGCTGGTTTTCTCCGTCCAGTGTCGGCCATCTCGGCTTCACAGGCACGTCATTCTGGATTGACCCGGACGCGGAGCTGATCGTTGTCCTTTTAAGCAACCGGGTGCATCCCAGCCGGGAAAATACGAAAATCAGGCAGTTCAGACCGTTTTTTCACGATGCTCTTCGGAGCCTTTTCTAAATCTTCCACCAAGGAGCTGTTCCATGCTAAAAAGAATTCTCGCTGTCCTCTGCCTCTCCTGCCTGCTCGCCGCCTGCGCGGGCAGCAGAAAGGAGGCCGCCGTGCCTACCCCGCAGGCCGCCAGCCCGGTCAGAATCACCATCCTGCAAATGAATGATGTCTATGAGATCGCGCCGGTGAGCGGCGGCAAGGAGGGCGGACTGGCGCGGGTGGCGACCCTGCGCGACCGCCTGCTGGCCAATAATCCCAACACCCTCACTGTGCTGGCCGGCGACCTTTTTAGTCCCTCCGCGCTGGGCACGGCGCCGTATGCGCAGAGCCGGCTTGCTGGCAAGCAGATTGTGGCGGCTATGAACGCCCTCGGCTTGGATTACATCACCTTCGGCAATCATGAGTTCGACATCAAGAAAGAACAGTTTCATGAGCGGCTGAAAGAGTCGCAGTTCACCTGGATATCCAGCAACTGTTTTGATCAGGACGGCAAGCCTTTTCCAGCTGTGCTTGAGAGCAAGATCATTGAGGTGCAGGGCGTGAAGATCGGCCTTTTCGGCCTGACGCTGGCCAGCAACAAGGCTGAGTATGTCAGCTACAAGGATCCCTTTGCCGTCGCCCAGGAAAAGATCGCCGAGCTGCGGCCCAAAACAGACATCCTCATCGCCCTGACCCATCTCAGCTATCAGGACGACATCGCTTTGGCGAACCGCTTCCCTGAGCTTGACCTCATCCTTGGCGGCCATGAGCACGAGAACATGCAGTTCTGGCGCGGCAAGGATTTCACCCCGATTTTCAAAGCGGACGCGAACGCCCGCACCGTCTATGTCCATGAACTGAGCTGGGACAAGACCGCCGCCCAGCCGCTGCATGTCAGCTCGCGCTTGGAGCGCGTCACCGACGCGCTGCCGGAGCAGGAGAAAACAGCGAAAGCGGTGGCGGAGTGGCAGGGCATCGGCTATGACGGCTTCCGCAAAGCAGGCTTTGAGCCGGAACGGGTGGTGGCAGTCAGCACTGAGGAGCTGGACGGCCTTGAAGCCAGCGTGCGCAACCGCTCCACCCGTCTCACCGAGCTGATCACGCAGGCCATGCTGCACGCCGCGCCGGGCACGGAGCTGTCCATCTGCAACAGCGGCGCGATACGGATAGATGATGTGCTGCCTCCAGGCAAGATCACAGAATACGATGTCATCCGCATTCTGCCCTTCGGCGGCGACATAGTGACCACGAAGATGAAAGGCTCGCTGCTGCGGAAGACCTTGGATCAGGGCCTGAAGAACAAAGGCGGCGGGTCGTACTTGCAGACCGGCAATGTCGCTGGAGGCGGCGGCCAGCCGTGGCTGATCAACGGCAAGAAGCTCAATGAGAAGAAAACTTATTCCGTGGCTGCGCTTGAATACCTGCTCAAGGTCGGCGACAGCGGCTTGGAGTTTTTAGTCAAGAATCCAGCCGCGCCTGTGCTGGAAAGCAAAGGCGACATCCGCAAGGCACTGATTGAGGAGCTGCAAAAGGTGGTTGGAAACTGAGCGAAGGCGATTGAGGCTCATTGTTGCGGCTGGTACTCCACCTTTTCCAGAAACAAGCCGCAAGCCGGAGCTGTCGGGCCAGCCTGCTTGCGGTCTTTTGCTGCAAGGATATTGGCGAACTGCCCGCAGCTTAAACGGCCTGCGCCGACCCAGATCAGGGTTCCGGCCAGATTGCGCACCATGCAGCGGAGAAAGCCGTCGCCGCTGAAACGGAAGGAGAAATGCTCAGGCCGGGCTGGATCGGCCACGCATTCGGCACGGAAGATGGTACGCACTGCGCCCCGGCCCTCGGTCTTGCTGCGGTCGCGGGTGCCTACGGCTTCAAAGCTGGAAAAGTCGTGACTGCCGACAAGCAGTTCCAAACAAGGCCGCACGCGCTCCGGCAAGAAGGCGCAGGGCGTGTGGGTGCGGTAAAGGCGTTCGGAGGGCAGCTGCACTGCGCCGGTGAAGAAGTCGTAACGGTAGGTTTTGCCGAGCGCGGAGAAGCGGGCGTGGAAATCCAGCGCAGCCTCGGCGGACTCCAACACACGCACCGCCTTGGGCAGCATGGAATTCAACGCCCGCTGAAAGGCCGCCGCAGGCATGGCCGCGCCGGTATGGAAGTTGGCGGTCATGGCTTCGGCATGAACCCCGGCATCAGTGCGGCCCGCGCCGCTGACCTCCACCGGCTCCTTGGTGATGCGGGCCAAGGCATCCTCCAGCAGCCCTTGAATGCTCGTCCCGTTCTCCTGCTTCTGCCAGCCGCAGAAGCCAGTGCCGTCGTAGGCGACGCGCAGACAGATGTTGCGCTGCATCATGGGAAGACGCTGTCGACAAACCCGTATTCGCGGATTTCAGAGATGATCTCGGTCATTGGGCTGAGCTGCAAGCAGTGTAAAGGAGAAGACATCTGTCTACGGTCGGAAGATGAAATTCTCAAAACTCCATGGATTGGCCGGATGAAGCGCAACCTTGGGATGTTCTTTGAAGAAGACAGGCGAGTTGATGAAAGGTGTCCAGTCCGAAGGAACAGAGAGAAACTCGCCCAGATACGGCTTGGCAAGAGCGAGAATGCGGTCATAGGGCAAGTCATCCGGCACACAGAGGCCTTGCCAAGGATGCTCCAGCATCCAAAGCACTGCCGCTGCCAAGCCAATGGCAACCTGCACCGTGGTGGCGTTCTGGTGCGGCACCAGCCGTCGCGCCTCGTTGATGTCAAGGCTGCTGCCGGTCCACCACGCGCCGCAATCCCCCATAAGGAGTGCTCCAAGAACATTCTTTCCCTGCACGATCTCGTCGCGCATGATGCGTTGTTTTGGTTGCAGCTCATAGTTGCGGCAGCGCAGTTCATGCAGGGATGAAAGCGTCTCATGGCACGGCATATAGGCATAGTGGACTGTGGGCCGGTATGCTGCCGCGCCATTCTCATCGCGCACAGTGAGACTGTCAGAGATGGTGAACGCCTCGCCGTGACGGATGACCATGCCGACAATCTCCTGCTGCGGAATCCATGATCTGACCCACGTGTTCATTCCCATCTGACAGAGGAAGATTTGATTCCGTGGCCCGTCGTCAGGAAAGACCGCCGCCAGCGAAGGCGGATCTTCATGCGTGCCCCAGCCTATCTCTGCCGGCGCGACGCACTCTTCGTACAAGCCTTGGATGCTCCATGTGCCGACAAACTCATCCACCTCTTTGGGGCGGCTGGTGATCTGCATGTCGCGCTCGCTGCAATGAATAACCCGCACACCCAGCCGCATTGCCAGCCGGGCGAAATCCTGCTGATCGAGCAGCTCGGCCAGCCTTCTTTTCTCCCCATTGTTGACAGCTGGCGCCTCCAGCCGGTTCCGGGTGATGTCAGCCAGTCCTTGTCGGGTGAAATGCGAAATCAGGCCAGGGTTCGCGCCATGGTCCAGCACCGCAGTGGCAGCAGTGCTGCGCCATTGGGCGGCAGCGGCCCGCAACTGCATGTGCCGGGTGTAGAGCGACTTTTCCAGCGTGCTGCGGCTGCGCATTCCAGCCTGCGGATCCCATTCCTCCAGCGAGGTGTTGACATACAATGTGTCGTGATCATGACACCATTGCATCAGCTCGACCGAGTCAACATTCCACGAGAGATCAATGACGAGTCCGCCCGGCCCCGCATGGCTGGCAAGCATCTGCGGCAGATTGTCTGGAGTGAGCCGTTCTTGAATGAAGCGGATGCCCTGCGCCATCCATGCATGCAGCTCAGCAGGAGGTTCTGCGAAGTCAACAACGGTGATATGCTGATATGGAACAGTGATGTGCCGCAGCAAGATCGGCAGAACGCATCTGGCAACTGCGCCATAACCGATAAGCAGTATCTTTCTCGTGGAGATCATAACGTTCTTTATGGGCGCAGAAGACTGCCCGCAGGCAGCGGCAGGGTGCAGGTTTATCCTGCCTCGAAGCACAGAATGGCTATGGTGAACAGCAGCAGGCCTGCCACCTTGCTGGCAGACAGGGTCTCGTCAAAAAGAAACACGCCTGCTGCTGTGAGCGAAAGGATGTTGAAGATG
>NZ_JBLWEP010000055.1:0-12697 GCF_048287355.1 Candidatus Electronema sp. TJ | reverse complement strand
CCAGCATGTGACTGCGCTGCATCTCGCAGTTGAGAAAATCAGAAAGATCAGGTATCCTTCAGGTGCCTGATCTTTTTATTTTCACTCAGTCCATTGAGAACGCAAAGCGCGATTATGCCCATCTACGAATTTTTCTGCCAAGACTGCAACACTGTCTTCAACTTCTTCTCCAGCCGGATCAACACCGAAAAACGACCTGACTGCCCGAAATGCGGCAGAAAGGAGCTGAACCGGCAGATATCCGCCTTCGCGGTCATCGGCAAAGCCAAGGAAAGCGAAGGTGAGGACTCTTTGGCCGGACTGGACGAGACCAAAATGGAACATGCCTTGGAGGGTCTGATGCGTGATGCCGAGGGCATGAACGAGGATGATCCCCGTCAGATGGCCCAGCTGATGCGCAAGTTCTCCGACAAAACCGGCATCCGCCTTGGTGAGCCGATGGAGGAGGCCATCTCCCGCATGGAAGCGGGTGAAGACCCGGACGCGATAGAAAAGGAGATGGGCAATCTGCTGGATGCCGACGATGCCTTCAGCTTCGAGGGGATGAAGAAGAAAGTCCGATCATCGAGCCAGCCTGTTCATGACGAAACGCTGTATCAGCTCTAGGTGCACAACATAGATGCACATCATGAAGCGTGTCTACATAGAGACTTCCATTCCGAGTTTTTTCTTTGAAATTAGGAAAGAACCAGAAATGGTCGCTCGACAGACATGGACTTGTGAGTGGTGGGATCGATACAGAAAACGGTATGAGCTTGTCACAAGTCCGGCTGTTATCGCTGAACTTGAGGAAGGTGAATATCCGACACAGGCAGAGGCTCTCGCCTTGGCCGCTGAGATTCCCCAGATTGAGGTGCCAGATGAGATTGCCGAGATTGTTGAAACATACATCGCAAACCGGCTGATGCCAAAGGAACGATCTGGCGATGCAATCCATCTGGCTCTTGCCTCTTGGCACAAATGCGACTTTCTCCTTACGTGGAATTGCAAGCATATCGCCAATGCAAATAAATTTGCCCATATAAGGATTATAAACAACCGGCTTGGACTTTTTGTGCCTGCGCTGGTCACGCCAATGGAGCTGTGTTCGGAGGATACACCATGACTGATCCTGTGCTGAAGCGAATTTGGGAAGCAAGAGAGGCTATATCCCAGCGATGCGGTTTTGATGCCCGCAGATTGGTCTGTTTTTATCAAAATCACCAGAAAGCCGCCGCATCAGTTGCAACAGGAGTCTGCGGAGAGCTGCCCGCTGAAAATGCCGTCCGCCGCGCTGGAAATCCAAGAGCAGAGGCTGACAAACATGAACCCAGATAATTTGCTCCTTTTCGAAGAGCGGAGAGAGCTTTTTTGCCAAATCAGCAAGGAGTTCTGTTAAGCCGCAAAGAAGTTGTGCCGAGCAACAAAGGAGTTTGGCTCGGCAGCAAAGGACTTGTGTCAAGCAGGAACGAAGTGCAGCCGAACAGCAAAGAAGTGCTGCTTGGCTGCGAACAAGTTTGGCTCGGCAGCAAAAGGTTGTTGCCGAGCAACAAAGAGTTTTTGCTTCACCGCGAAAGGATGCTGTCAAGCCGCAACTGTGTCTGGTCAAGCTGCAAAGAAGTTTTTCCGACTTGCGGACGTGTGAACGCAAGGCCAATCTCTCCGCAGCTTGACTGAAAAAAGGGCGCAGCGAGGCCTTGCAGGACGGAAAACACTTGGAGAAGGTCATGGGTGCCGACAATCTGATTCTGCTTGAAGTCTTGGAATGGTTCGACGAGACCGGCCAGGAGCTGCTGCACCGCCTGCCGGAACGCGGCTCCGGTGAAATCAAGTTTGGTGCCCAGCTGACCGTGCGCGAAAGCCAGGCGGCGGTCATGTATTACAAGGGCAGGGCAGGGGATGCCTTTGGGCCAGGCCGCCACACCCTGAAAACCGGCAACATCCCGATCATCACCAAGCTGCTTTCCTCGCCGTGGGGTATGACCAGCCCGCTGCGGGCTGAGGTGTATTTTGTCAATCTCAAGGTCTTCCCCAACCTGAAATGGGGCACCCGCGACCCGGTGGCCTTCCGCGACTCGGAGCTGGGTTTTGTCCGCCTGCGGGCGCACGGCATGTTCAACATCCGCGTCATCCAGCCAGTGCTGTTCATCAACACTCTGGCTGGGACAATGGGCAAGTACAGCACCGAGCAGATTGAGGAATATCTGGGCCGGGTGATTGTTTCACGTCTGAATGACTATCTCGGCGAAACGCTGGACACCCTGTTCAGCCTGCCTGCCCAGTTCGACGAGATGGCCGAGGATTTGAAAAAGCGTCTGGTGCGGGATTTCGTCCGCTTCGGCTTGGCCTTGGATGATCTGCACATCAATTCCATCACCCCGCCGGAGGAGGTGCAGGCTGCCATTGACGACCGCAGCCGTCTCGGCTTGATCAAGGACATGGACAAATTTGTCCGCATGAAGGCTGGCATGGCTATGGAGAAAGCCGCTGCCGCCAACAGCGAGGCCGGAGGGGCCGCCATCGGCATGGGCTTGGGGCTGATGATGCCCGGACTCTTCGCCGGGATGCAGACTCAGGCCCAAACCGCTCCAGAGCAGGTTCCGTGTTCGGACTGCGGCAACCGCATTCCTGCTTCTGCCCGCTTCTGCCCGCTCTGCGGCCAGCAGCAGATCGTCCTCATGCAGTGCGCCAGCTGCGGCAACAATCTTACCCCGGATGCCAAGTTCTGCTCCCGCTGCGGCCAGCCTGCGGACAGAAAACCGGCTCCGGTGATCTGCACGGCCTGCAATCAAGAGAATTTGCCCGGCGCGAAGTTCTGCGGCGGCTGCGGCTTGAAGCTCTGCTAAGATGGATATCCGCGTCGAACAGCCCTGTCCTCAATGCGGTGGCGCAGTCACCTTGTCGGCTGCCGACCGACTGCTGTCCTGTCCCTACTGCCGGGTGAAAAATTTCCTCCTCGCTGGCGGCGGGCCGTTCCGCTACATCCTGCCCAGCCGGGCCAAAGACCAAACCCGGCTGATCTACGCCCCTTATCTCCGCTTCAAAGGGAATGTTTTTTCCGTAACGGAAGCAGGGGTTTCACACCGGATTGTGGACACAACCCAAGAAGGCTGCGGTCTGCCCGGCCTGCCTGCCTCGCTTGGCGTGCGTCCGCAGGCGTTGAGCCTGACTCGGGTTAGCAGCGAGACCAAAGGCCGCTTTCTGCCTATGGCCATTGAGCCACGGAAGGTTTTTGAAAAGGCGACCAAGCTGCACAACATGATCGAAGGCAATGACGGCGGCGAGGTCTATCATCACGCCTTTATCGGCGAAACAGTCAGCTTCATCTACTTGCCCCTGCTGGCGCGTGAGGACGGTCTTTTCGACGCGGTGCTCGGTCAGCCGCTGACCAGCTCGGCCGGGGCGATGGGCGGCCAGCCTTTTCAGCCGCATTGGCAAATGAAATTCCTTGCCGCGCTCTGTCCGCGCTGCGGCGGCAATCTCGACGGCGAGGGCGACTGCGTGGTCGCCACCTGCGCCAGCTGCGATTCCGCCTGGCAGATCGGCAGCGAGGGACTGGAGCGCACTGCCTGCCAAATCATTCCAGTCAGCAAGGAGCAAGGTGAGGCTGCCCTGCATCTGCCGTTCTGGAAGATTCAAGCCCGGCTGTCCAGTTTGCAGATCAGCACCTTCGCCGATTTCATGGAGCGCACCAACCAGCCGCTGTCTGTCCGCCCGGAATGGCGCAGAATGGCGATGCAGTTCTGGATTCCCGCCTTCAAACTGCGCCCGGAAATCTTCCTCCGCACTGGCAGGCAGATCACAGTTAGTCAACGGCAGTTCGGGCCGGAGCGGGACATGCGGATGAAGACAGCTGTTCGTCCGCATCCGGTGACGCTGCCTCTGAGCGAGGCCCGGCAGTCACTCAAGGTCATGCTCGCTGCGTCCGCTGCCAACGGGCGGGCGGTGTATTCCAAGCTGCCCGGCGCAGAACCGGAGGTGCTGGCCGCCTCTTTGGTCTTTCTGCCCTTCATCGACCGCCAGCACGACTGGGTGCAGTCTCATTCCGGCGTGTCATTGAGCAAAAGCATTCTGCATTTCGGCAGAGTGTTATGAGGGCGGCGCAGGACGAGCAGCTGATGCGTGCCGCCTTGGCAGAGGCCCGGCTGGCCTTAGCCGAAGGAGAATTTCCGGTCGGCTGTGTGCTGGCCGAGGAGGGAAGGATTCTTGCTCAAGGCCGCCGCCGCAACAGCGGCAGCGCATCGCGCAATGAATTGGATCATGCCGAGGCTGTTGCCTTGCGCAGCCTGCTGGCGGCGCAGCCAAGCCGGGATTGCCGTCAGATCACCTGTTATTCCACCTTGGAACCTTGCCTGATGTGCTACAGCACGATGCTGCTGTCCGGCATCCGCCGTTTTGTCTGGGCGTATGAAGACGTGATGGGAGGCGGCACCTCGCTGCCGTTAGACAGGCTGGCCCCGTTCTACCAGAACATGCAGGTTGAGCTGCTGCCCAGCTTGCTGCGCAGCGAAAGCATCGCCCTTTTCGCCCAGTTTTTCCAAAATCATTCGTACTGGCAGGACAGCCTGCTGTCTAAGTTCACCCTTGCAGAACACCAGCGACTTCAGAGCAAGAACGGTTGATTTCAAGCTTGGCGAGCGCAACATCTTCCTGCATCTGCTCACCCAGTGCAACCTTGCCTGCCGTCATTGCTACATCAATCCAAGCCAGCACGGCACGAACATCCTGCCGAAAGCAACAGCCATTGACTGGCTGCGGCTCTTCGCCCGGCCTGACTGTTCCAGCAATCTGGTGCTGCTCGGCGGCGAGCCGACCCTGCATCCTGATCTGGCAGAGATCATCCGGGCGGCCAAAGCTCTGCGCTACGCTGTGACCGTGGATTCCAACGGCTTCCTCTTTCATAATCTTTTAGAACGGCTGCGTCCAGATGAGCTGGACTTTCTCAGCTTCAGCCTCGACGGCCCGGACGCGGCGGTGAACGATACCATCCGGGGCGAAGGCGTGTTTGCGGTCTGCACAAAGAATCTGCGCCAGGCTGTTGCGCTTGGTTTTCGCACCAGCCTAATCTGCACGGTCTCCGCCCTCAACATTAAGCACCTGCACCGGATGCCCGCGCTGCTTGCTGAACTGGGCGTACGCCGTTTCTTTATCCAAGTCATTGGCCTGCGAGGTAAATCAGCGGCGGCGGATTCATTGCAGGTCGAACCGAAGCACTGGCTCGAAGCAGTACCGGAAACTGCCCGCCAAGCAGCACACCTCGGCATTCACGTCACGTATCCTAAGGTCTTTCTGGAAGAAGGCGAAGCCTTCACCTGCGCCGGACTGGCGGCGGACAATTATTTTATTTTCCCTAATGGCCGGGTGTACCGCTGCCCGCTCTGCGAGGATTATCCTATGCACAGTCTTTGCATTGAGAACGGCCAAGCCGTGCGCCAACGCGGCTTGAATGAAGACCGCTTCTTCAGCCTGAGCATCCCGGAAGGCTGTGTGATGAACAAGCTGCTCCAGCCTGACAATATTGATTATCTCCCTGATGGCAGCCCCAGACACCGCATTTCCTGCTGCATGCTGAAGCAGGAAATGCCCCCGCTCTCTTTGCAAGAAGTCTTCAAGTGCTTTTAATACTCGAACATGTTCTCCTTTTCGGCAGCGTGTCGTTTTTTTATTTTGCATGGAAGCGTCAGACCGTATACAATTAATATACGCACGCGATGCTGTTGGCGTGGCTGGATTGAAAGCGGCGGCGCACTGACGGAACACCAAACGGGCTTTTCGGTTGTTTGAATTTACACGCCTAATCCATTCTCGTTCATCAGAAAGGTCGGTTCAGCAGCTGTTCAATCTGAAACATTCATGTCGGCCTTTTTATATCGTTGCTCGACAGAGGGAGGGAGGAAAATGAAAGGAAAAATATTGCTGGCTGTCACAACTTTTCTGCTGCTGTTTTCTGTCACACTTTTGCACGCGCAACAATCTGTCTCCAAGAGAAAAACGCTTGAGATAGCAGCAGGCTCTGACGATGCTGAGCAGAATTTGTCGAACGGAACTATGTATCTTGCGAACACCACGTTGTCGCTGTGCTCCAGCAGCGGACAAAATCAGATCGCAGGCCTGAGGTTTCCCAAGTTCAGCCTTCCTACGAATGTCATTATTGAGTCCGCATATTTGCAGCTTTTCGCCAAAGATGTCTCGAGCGGAACTGCGAGCTTCACCATAACAGGCGAGAAATCGACAAACTCCAGCACATTTTCGAGCAGCGCGTCCAACATATCCTCGCGCCCCAAAACCGTTGCGAAAGTCACTTGGTCAGTGCCAACATGGGAAGAATGGGGAGAGCAGGGGCTGGGCCAGCGAAGCCCGGACATTTCCTCTGTGATCAAGGAAATAGTTGCTCAAACTGGATTCTCGTCATCCTCTCCTGTCACTCTTTTCCTGCAAGGTTCAGGCACAAGGCGTGCGCAGGCCTTTGAGAGAGACCCTTACACTTCAGCAAAACTTTTTATCAATTACCATCTTCCCAGCCCAATAGCCAACCCGGTTCCCTACAAAGACCGGCACGCAAATTTTTTCCCAATAGGTACGGCCACCTCAGCCACCGACTTGGATGATCTGAGCAAGCTGGGCGCGAACAATATTTTCAGCCGTTTCACAGCTGAATCTTCCATGAAATGGAAAAGCATTCAGCCGCAATACAATGTGTTCACCTTTGAGAATGCTGATGCTGTGGCGAATCACGCGCGCGCCAACAACATGAAGATGACAGGCCACACCCTGCTCTGGCATACAGCCAATCCTGACTGGCTGTTCAAGAGCGGGACGGACGGCTCTGTGTCAACTGCTGTGCTGAGCCAGCGTTTGAAGAATCATATCGACAAGATGGTACAGCGGTACGGAGATGTGGTCGACAACTGGGATGTTGTGAACGAGGCCATCTCCTCGTCCGCCGATGTGGCCGAAGTGTATCGCAACGAGACTGAGTCGCTGTGGTGGAGCTACTTCAAATCGCCGGAATTCATCAAGCTCGCTTTCCAGTACGCAGCTGAGGCGAATGCGAAATACGGACGCAATGCGCTGCTCTTCTACAACGACTACAAAGTCCCTGACACTGTGAAGCTCACCAAAATACTCCAGATGGTTGACTATCTGAAATCCAACGGTGTGCGGATAGACGGAATAGGCTTTCAGGGGCATTGGAAGCTGAACGAATTCCCGCTCAGTCAGATACGGGCCGCCTTTGACAAGGTCATCGCCAAGGGACTGAAGATCAAAATCAGCGAGCTTGACATCTCCATTTACAACCACTACACAGAGGACTGCACCGCGCCGTTGACTGCGGCCTGTGAGCAGGAGCAGGCGTATCGGTACCAGGAGCTGTTCGATCTGTTCAGAGAATACAAAGATCACATCCACAGCGTGACCGTCTGGGGACTGACGGATGGGCCTGGTTCTTGGCTGAGCTACGATCAGGAGACCTGGGAGCTGCTTCCTGAGAATCAATGGGATTACCCCTTGCTGTTTGATCAGAATCTCAATCCCAAGAAAGCGTTTTACGCCATCATGGACTTCGCTGACAGCGGACAGGGCGGAGGAGGCGGGGTTAATCAGTTGCCGACCGCAGTGTTGAAAGCGTATCCGACATCAGGCAACGCACCCCTTTCTGTCTCCTTTGACGGTGCGGACTCGTTCGACTCAGACGGAACAATCGCTTCGCACAGCTGGGCGTTCGGAGACGGTGGCACTGGCGCAGGCGCAACAGTGTCGCGCATCTACAACACAGCCGGCACATACACAGTTGAGCTGACTGTCACGGACAATGCAGGAGGAAAAGACACCGAGGCGGCTGTGGTCACAGTCGCACCGAGCTTGGACAAAATCATCCATGTGCAGAATATCGACATGTCGCGGGTCAGATCGGGCAGCAGAACAGCGGCCAAAGCGCAGGTGTGGGTCTATGACGCGACCGGCAAGCCGGTGTCCGGTGTCATCGTCTATGGAACATGGAGCGGCGGCTTGGTGACCGGCAACGTTTCAGGCGTGACCAACAGTAGCGGCATAGCCTCGTTCACATCAAGTTACACTTACAAAAGAGGCAGCATCACCTTCACAGTGAATACCCTGTCAAAAACTGGATTTCTGTACGACAGCAGTCAGAATGTGAAGACCAGCGAGTACCTCAACGTGAATTATTAGCAGCAGACAGCATCCATCCTACGGCTGGCTGAAGCACCCCGTCGCTCTGCGGCGGGGTGCTTTATTTTCCGCCAGCAACAGAACCTTCAGAATGAGGCGATCATGGGTTTTCAGTGCGGCATTGTCGGCCTGCCCAATGTGGGCAAGTCAACCATCTTCAATGCCTTGACCGCAGCGGCCATCGCGGCGGAAAACTATCCCTTCTGCACCATAGAGCCGAATGTTGGCGTGGTGCCTGTGCCGGACAAACGGCTGGACATCCTCTCCGCCTTGGCCAAGACCCGCAAGACTGTGCCTGCGCAGATGGAGTTTGTGGACATCGCAGGGCTGGTCAAGGGGGCATCGCAGGGCGAGGGGCTGGGCAATCAGTTTCTTGGCCACATCCGGCAGGTGGATGCGATTTTGCATGTAGTACGCTGTTTTGAGGATGAGAACATCGTTCATGTCGACGGCTCAGTGGATCCCATCCGCGATGTGGAGGTGATCTCGATGGAGCTGGTGCTGGCCGATCTGGACACGGTGAGTAAGAGGCTGAAGAAGACACAGAGCCAGGCCAAGTCCGGCGACAAGAAGTTTGTCGAGGAGGCCGCCTTCTTGGAAGAGCTTCAGGCTGCGCTGGACAAGGGTCTGCCTGCCCGGACAGTGACAGCGGAGAGCGAGCCGCAGCGCGAGGTTCTGCGCGAGCTGTGCCTGCTTACGGCCAAGCCGGTGCTCTATGTGGCCAATGTCAGCGAGGCGGACATTGCTTCCGGCAATCAGCATGTGGAGCGGCTGCAGGAGCTTGCGGCGAAGGAAGGTGCTTCGGTGATTATGATCGCCGGAGCAATTGAGCAAGAGCTGAGCCAGCTGGACGCAGCGGAGCAGAAGGAGTTTCTTGCCGACATGGGATTGGAGGAGCCGGGCCTGCATCGCCTGATCCGCGCCGGTTACGCGCTGCTCGGCCTGATCACGTATTTCACAGTGGGCGAGAAGGAAACGCGGGCGTGGACCATCACCAAAGGCACGTCCGCGCCCGGCGCGGCAGGCAAGATTCACACCGATTTCGAGCGCGGCTTCATCCGGGCTGAGGTCATTGCCTATGAAGATTACGTGGCCTGCGGTTCCGAGGCGGCGGCCCGTGACAAGGGCGTGCTGCGCTCGGAAGGCAAGGAATACATTGTCAAAGACGGGGACTGCATGTTGTTCCGCTTTAATGTCTGATGCGCAGGCAGGCTCCCCGCGCCTGCCTGCTTTAGCATCAGCCTAATATCGCCTGCAAGTCTTCCTCAGGCGTGGCCGCAATCGGTTTGATGCCAAAGGTGGCGACAAGGAAACTCAGCACTGCCGGGCTGATGAAGGCAGGCAGCGTCGGCCCCAGGCGGATGTCCTTGATGCCGAGCGAAAGCAGGGTGAGGAGGATGGCCGCTGCTTTCTGCTCGTACCAAGAAAGAATCATGGACAGCGGCAGCTCGTTCACGCCGCAGCCAAAGGCGTTGGCCAAGGCCACGGCAATCTGAATGGCCGAGTAGGCATCGTTGCACTGCCCCACGTCGAGCAGACGCGGAATGCCGCCTATCTCGCCGAGCTGCTTGTCAAAGAAGCGGAACTTGCCGCAGGCGAGCGTGAGCACCACGCAGTCATCAGGCACCAGCTCGACAAAGCGGGTGTAGTAATCGCGTCCCGGCTTGGCACCGTCGCAGCCGCCGACGAGGAAGAAATGGCGTATCTTCCTTTGTTGCACCGCCCTGATCACTTTGTCCGACACCTGCACGCTGAGCACTGTGTTGCGGGCAAAGCCGACCATCACGCTGCCTTTGTCCGCATCCTCCTGCCAGCCGTCCATAGCCAAGGCTTTCTCTATCACTGGCGTGAAGTCTTTGCCCTCAATATGATGCACGCCCGGCCAGCCAACTAAGCCGGTGGTGAAGATGCGCTCTTTGTACTCGTCCTTCGGCTTCTGGATGCAGTTGGTGGTGAAGAGCACCGGGCCAGGGAATTCCGGGAACTCCTTGTGCTGATTCTGCCAGGCCGTGCCGAAGTGGCCGTAGAAATGCGGGTGTTTCTTCAGCTCCGGGTAGCCGTGCGTGGGCAGCATTTCGCCGTGGGTGTAGATGTCAATGCCTTTGCCTGCGGTCTGTTGCAGGAGCAAATCGAGATCGCGCAGATCATGGCCCGTGACAAGGATGCACTTGCCCTTGCGGTGGCCGAGCGGCACCGAAGTCGGCACAGGATGGCCATACGCGCCGGTGTTGCCTGCGTCCAGCAGCTCCATAGCCCGCAGGTTGATCTGACCAGCCTTCATGGCCACAGGCACGCACTGCTCTATGGTCAGCCCTTGGGCAAGCAAGGCGGACATGGCTTCGTACATGAAGCCTGCAACAGCCGGGTCTTCCTGGCCAAGAATGGCGGCATGGTCGGCATACGCGGCAATGCCTTTCAAGCCGTAGAGCAGGGTCTGCTTGAGCGAGCGGATGTTCTCGTCCGCATCCAAGCTCTCAATGAACTTCAGGGCCGCGCCTTGTTCAGCCAAGCCCTTCACAGTGTTCGCCGGAACAAAGGAGGCTGCCGGATGAGCGAAGTCAGCCGTGAGCTTGGCCTTCAGATCCTCACGCAGATCTATGGTCTTGCGTATCAGTGCGGCAAAGCGGTCAGGGTCAAAGTTGACATTGGTCAGGGTGGAGAAGACCGCCTTCATGACAAAACGGTCAAGCTCCGCATCCACGATGCCCTGCTTGCGGGCTGCGTCAGCATAGAGCGACAGCCCGCAGAGGGCGTAGATGAGCACATCCTCGATGTCGGCCAGCTCGCCGCCTTTGCCGCAGACTCCGGCGGCGGTGCAGGCAATTCCCTTGGCGGTCTGTTCACATTGGTTGCAGTACATGGCTGTTCTCCGTTATGATGATTGGACGCGCACGGCGCGTGAGAGAGTTCGTTATGCAGCACAAGAATGATACCCTTTATGGAACCCTATTCCCTTGATCTGTGTCAAGAGAAAGGAAAAAAAACTGGCAGGAGGAGTGCGCGGACGAGCGCGTCAAAGATTTCAAGTCGAGCGGACTTTCTCTTGACTCCAGATTATGACCATGCGCTGCCATTCAGGCCGAGAGGAGGAAGCTCCTTACGCTTCATCCGCCAAATATCACGCTTCATATGCCTTGTTCCAAGCGTGGAACGGCGCGTCTCCAGCCTACTGCGGGACATATCGCGGCGCGGCCTTGGGCCGCCTGCTGGCCTATCTGTCCGCCGATCTGCGCTGCCTCTACGGCTTCCAGAAGCTCAAGACCCTTGATCTGACTGAAGTCAGCGGCTTGATTGTGGTGGACACCCATCAGGCCGACCGCTTAGACAGGCTGCAAGACTGCCTGCGCAATCCCGGCTTGGCAATCCACCTCTGCGACCACCACCCGGACGCGCCCGGCGACCTGCGCGGCATCCTCAAGGGCACCCATCAGCATTCATCCCTCTACCCCACCTGCACGTCCAGCACATCCACCAGCCTGCCTTCGTAGCCGTTGCGGATGAAGGCGGCCAGCCCGGCAAAGTCTTCCACCACCACCGTGAGACTGCTCACTGCCGCGCCGTCCCAGCCGCTCACAGCAAAGGTGCCGTTGGCGGTGACGCGCACCGGCTCACCGGCCTTGCCGCCCTCCTTCATGTCGAGCAGGGACAGCTCGATGTGACCGTCAGCAATGTCCAAGGCAGCCTGAATGCGGAGCATGGCAGAGGCGGTTGCCGTGCCGTTCTGGATTCGGGCAAAGGGCGCATCGCCTGCGCCGCTGAGGATGCCTGGCCCGGTCTCGAACGACAGTCCGTTGATCTCCAGCGGGGTGCGCAGCCTGCGGCGGTAGATGCCGGTGCGCAGGGTGCCGTGCTCGGTGTAGCGGGTGGCAATGCTGATGGTGTACTCATTGTTCCACGGGTCGGGCTGGCTGGGGATCTTCGGCAGGACAACCACCTCTGTGTCTGTTACCGAGACAAACTTGTTCTGCGTCCTGCTGCCGCTGCGCGTCCCGGCAATCACGCACTCGCCGCCGTACAGCTCGCTGTCAAAGAAGAGGTCCGTGCCCTTCAGGCGCAGGGCACTGCCTGCATAGAGCACGTCATCTAGCTTGAGCACCGTGTCCTCAGCACTGTTGATCTGGGGCAGCTTCTCGCTCATGGGCAGGCGTTCGGTCTGCACGTTCTTGCACACCTCATTCACAGCAGGCCGGGAGGCGAAGACCCGCACGTGCAGGCAGTCTTCCAGCGGCGGCAGCGGATCGTCCACGTTCTCCAAGCGGGCGGTGAAGGACAGGGTGAAGGTGCACCAGTCTTCCAGCGTGACCCGGTTGCCCTCCATCAGCTCTTCCATGATGGCCTGCCGCGCCGCCCGCAGGCTCGCCTCTGCCTGAACAACAGTCATGCCGGGATTGTTCCGCGCCATCCGAGCCGCTATGCCTTCGTAGCCGATGGTGTCCCTGGGGATGTGGCGGACAGAATAGGACGGCGGCATGGTCAGGGCATTGCGTTCCAGTCTGTATTGCACGGTTTTCATGACAGGTCTCCTATG
>NZ_JBLWEP010000054.1:0-12896 GCF_048287355.1 Candidatus Electronema sp. TJ | reverse complement strand
TCCGCGACGCAGACAGCACGCCGGCATTTCCAATTTTTTCCTGCTGGAACGTGGACAGTGTCTCTGGGGAGTTTCAGCAGCATATTGACAAGTATCTGACACCGAGCAAAAGGATGGAGATTGGCGATGCAGAATTTTTGTTTTATGTCATGGGTCTCAGTCAGAAGCAATGCGAAGGTTTGACCGGAATGCACGAGCTGACATTTGTCAATGAGAGCAATCTCGTCCAGCATCTTGAGAAGATGCTGGATGCGTGACATGCGAGAGGTTTAACATGCAGCTCATAGTGCAAAATCTCTCTGTTTCCTACGGCAAAATCCGCGCCCTGCACGGCCTCAGCTTCACGGTCGCTCAGGGCGAAATTGTCACTATCATCGGCGCAAACGGCGCAGGCAAGAGCACGGTGCTCCGCGCCATTTCCCGAATGATTCCTGCGGAAGCCGGTTCCACTCTGGAATTCATGGGCGAGAACCTGCTGCACTATAAGACAGACAAGGTGGTGTCGCGGATAGGAATTTCTCATGTGCCTGAAGGCCGGATGATTTTTGGCAGCCTGACTGTGGGAGAAAACCTTACGCTGGCGGCTTTTGCCCGCAAGGACAGGGAAGCTGTGGCGCGTGACAAGAAGTGGGTTTTTGATCTTTTCCCGCGCTTGGAGGAGCGGAAACATCAGCTTGCCGGAACCATGAGCGGCGGCGAACAGCAGATGCTCGCTGTGGGACGGGCCTATATCAGCGGCAGAAAAATAATGCTCTTGGATGAACCATCCATGGGACTGGCCCCTCTGCTGATGCTCGACATGTTTGCTGCCTTGAAGGAGATCAACCGGACTGGCACCACCATTCTGCTGGTGGAGCAGAACGCCCGTCTCGCCCTCAAGTTCGCCCAGCGCGGCTATGTGTTGGAAAACGGCAGGCTGGTGCTGGAAGGCGCGGCGGATGAGCTGCTCAACAGCCCTGATGTGCGGAAAGCCTATCTTGGCGCGTGAGCCTGACAAGGAAAACTGTATGCGCAATTTATGGAATGAAACTGAGGCCGCAGCCTGCGCCGACGAGTTGGCTCTGCGGGTCTATTCCTCCCGCCTGCTGGGGCGCGAGCCTGCCTTGGTTCTGCACGGCGGCGGCAACACCTCGGTGAAAATCAGGGAAAAGAACTTGCTTGGCGACGAGGAGGAGATTCTTTATGTCAAGGGCAGCGGCTGGGATTTGGCGACGATTGAGGCTGCCGGGTTCGCGCCGGTGCGGCTGCGGCCCATGCTCGCTCTGGCCAAGCTGAAACGGCTGACCGATCCGCAGATGGTCAACGAGCTGAGGACTAACTGCGTCCGCGCCGATGCGCCCTCTCCCTCAGTGGAGACCATCCTCCATGCCCTGCTGCCCTTCCGCTATGTGGATCACACCCACGCCGACGCAGTGCTGACAATCTGCAACACGCCGGACGGCCTGCGGCGGATTGAGGAGCTGTACGGCGGATTGGCGGTGATCGTGCCCTATGTCATGCCCGGCTTTGACCTCGCCCGCGAGGCAGGCCGACTTTTCGCCGCGCAAGCCGGGCCGCAGACCATCGGCATGGTTCTGATGAACCACGGCATTTTTTCCTTCGGCAATACAGCGCGGGAATCCTATGAGCGGATGATCCGGTTAGTGAGCATGGCGGAAGAGTATTTGCGGGAGCATGACGCTTGGGAGCTAGATGAGCCTGCATCGCAGCAGCCGCGCTCTGACCGCAGCGAAATTGCCGAGTTGCGCCGGGTCATCTCGGCTAAAGCAGGCCGGCCGATGCTTCTCAGCGTCACCGGCAGCCAGCGCGGGCTGGACTTCGCCCGTCGTTCTGATGTCCGCGAGCTGGCTTGCGGCCCGGCCACGCCGGATCATGTCCTCCGCACCAAAGCCCTGCCGTTGATCGGGCGAGATGTGGAGCAGTACGCGCAGGATTACCGCTGTTATTTCGAGGCGCATGAGCCGGAAGCCAAGGAACGCAAAGTCATGCTCGATCCGGCCCCGCGTGTGCTGCTCGACCAAGAGCTGGGCCTGTGCTGCGTCGGTGCTTCCGCCGCCGAGGTCGGCATTGTTGCTGACATTTACGAGCATACGATGGACTGCATCCTCCGGGCGGAGCGGCTGGGCGGCTGGCGACCCCTGCCTCCGCGCGATCTCTTCGAAGTTGAATATTGGGATTTAGAGCAGGCCAAGCTGAAGAAAGGCGGTAACGCTCCGATCTTCAAGGGTGAAATCGCTCTGATCACGGGCGCGGCATCGGGCATCGGCAAGGCCTGCGTGGACTCGTTCCTCAAGAGGGGCGCAGCGGTAATCGGCTTGGATATTGATCCGAAAATTGCCGAAGTGTCCACGTCTCCCGCCTTTCTTGGCCTGCAATGCGACATCACCGATGAGGCTCAAGTTGCGGCAGTGTTGGACACGGCGGTACGCCGCTTCGGCGGGCTGGACATGCTGGTGCTGAATGCCGGGATTTTCCCCCCCAGCAAGGCTGTTGCCGAGCTGCCCGGCGAGCTGTGGCGGCGGGTGATGGCGGTGAATCTCGATGCCAACCTGACCCTGCTTCGCGAGGCGCATCCGCTGCTCAAGGTCGCACCTGGCAAAGGCCGCGTGGTGGTGATCGGCTCCAAGAACGTGCCTGCGCCCGGCCCCGGCGCAGCGGCTTATTCCGCCGCCAAGGCCGCACTGACCCAGCTCATGCGGGTCACGGCTTTGGAATGGGGCAAGGACGGCATCCGCATCAACGCCCTCCATCCGAATGCAGTCTTTGATACCGGCATCTGGACAGAGGATGTCTTGCAGACGCGGGCGGCGCACTACGGCCTGAGCGTGGCCCAATACAAAACGAACAACCTGCTCGGCGTGGAGGTGCGCAGCCGTGATGTGGCTGAACTGGCTGCGGAACTCTGCGGCCCGCTCTTTGCCTGCACAACCGCCGCCCAGCTGCCGGTAGATGGTGGGAACGACAGAGTGGTATGAGCGGCTGGGAAATTCTCACTGTTTCTTAACCGGTTCGCAACACAGCCACGCATAAATTGCTTGCGTCGCTGTGTGCGGTTCATTATCATGTGTTATCCGGCTGGACTGCTCTGTTGTGGCAGAGCCTCTTTTTTGGCCTGATAGGTACAAAAAACGATGGAAAACTTTTGGTGCTGTTACCTGCCGGCAAAGCGTTGCAGGGATAGCCGCTTTGAATACATAGAAAAATATACACCCTAAAGTATTTTTCATGCGGTGCAATTTTTTGTATTGCTATTCTATGCGGCAGGTGCTATAGTGGATAATAATTTCAGGGAAAAGAAATGCTGATTGATTCATTCTGCCGCTTGACAGTGCAGCTTCTTCGTTGTATAGAAAGAAGGATTGATGGAACTCAGTGTCGATTTTCCCTGCTGCGGGTGTGCCGCGCAGCAGACTGTTCATGCTGCTGCATGAGCAGCGCGGCGTGAAGCAAAATCAACCTGTTGTTTTCAGGTGAGTCATGGTTTGTCGTTGCGGCAATGAAAAAATTGAAAGGAGGCAGGTAATGAAGAAGAAGGATAGCGTGATTCTTGGAGCGGCTGCAGTGTTCGCTTTCGCTGGCATCGTTCAGGCTCAGGATTTCGGCGGCGGCTATGATCCGTCCCAGCAGAATCCGGCGCAGCAGGATGATGCGGTTCAGGCCGAGCCGATTCAGGATGCTGGCGATCAGGTTCAAGTTCAGGATGCTGGTCAGGCGGTTGCTGTTGATGAGGCGACTCAGAGCGTCGGCCCTGATCAGATGCTGGGCAGCGGCAGCGATGCGCCAGATGTTCCGGCCAATGCTAAACCTGGCGAGTGCTATTCCCGTTGTATCGCTCCGGCCAAGTACAAGAATGTCACCGAGAAGATCATGGTGAAGCCGGCTGCCGAGCGCATTGAGACCATCCCGGCCAAGTACAGATGGGTCGAGAAAAGAATTGTTGCCAAAGACGCGTCCGAGCGCATCGAGACCAGCCCGCCGAAGTTCGCATGGCGGACCGAGCGCATTGTGCTCCGCCCCGCGTCCGAGCGGCTGCGCGCCATTCCGGCCAAGTATGAGACCCGTCAGGAGCAGGTCGTTGTGAAGCCTGGCTCCACCCGGATTGTCACCACTCCCCCGGTTTTCAGAACAGAGCGTGACCGCGTTCTGGTGCAGGCAGCCTCCAACAAGTGGATCAGAATGGCCACTCCCTGCTCTGATGACGATGTGAAGCTGGGCCTGACCGACTGCGAGACCCTGTGCTTGGTTGAGACCCCGGCCATGTACAAGACCGTGATCAAAAAGGTGCTGGTGACCCCTGCGCAGGAGAAGACCGTCACCATCCCGGCTGAGTTTGAGACCGTGACCAGAGAGGTTGTGGTTGCTCCGGCCCGTGTTGAGAAGGAAATCATTCCTGCCGAGTACCAGACCGTGCGCAAAAAGGTCATGGTCGAGCCGGCCAAGACCACCAGAGTTCCTGTCCCGGCTGAGTACAAGACCATCCGCGTCAAGGAAGTCATTCAGGAGGCCAGCGAGCGTCGGATTCCGACTCCTGCTGAGTACCAGACCATCACCAAACGCGTGAAGGTCAGCGACAGCAAGATCGTTTGGCGGACAGTGCTTTGCGAGGATAAGATCAAAGACACCAAGATCATCAGCGTGCAGAAGGCACTGGCTCAGGAAGGCTTCTACAACGGTCCTGTTGACGGCAACCTCAACAGCGAAACTCAGCAGGCAGTCCGCGCGTACCAGCGGTCCAAGAGCCTGCCTGAGGGCGGCGGTCTGACCATCGAGACTCTTGAGGCTCTGGGTATTTACGAGTAAACCTCAGCCCTGCTGAGAGTCCCTCCAGACGGGGATGCTGCGGTGACGCGGCATCCCCGTTTCTCTTTCCTCTGCTGCGGCCATGCCTCTGCCGCTCAGACGGCGTTCCGCATTCCGCGCTCTTTCCTGTTGTCTTTCCGCCGCAATCCATTTATAAAACGGTCTGCAAACCAGTCAGCTATAGAACGGGCAGGAGAACACCTGCCCGTTCATCATTTTCATCCTTCCAACATGGAGAACAACATGCCTCTGAAGTTCGATCTCTCCGCCGCTGAACTGAGCAGCGCGGAACTCGCCTCGCTCAAAGAGATGCGCGCACGCTGCGCCCGACGCATTCTGCTGTCCACCAGCCTTGCCGCATCCGGCCATCCGGGCGGCTCGCTGTCGTCCTTGGACATGCTGCTGGTGGCCTACGGCATCCTGCGGCATGACCCGCAGCGTCCGCGCATGGAGGAGCGCGACCGCTTTGTCGCCTCCATCGGCCACATCTCCCCTGGTGTCTACAGCGTGCTGGCGGAGCATGGCTACTTCAGCGAAGAGGACTTCCTGGCCGGCTTCCGCCGCACTGGCTCCGGCTTTCCTGGCCACGTGGAAAGCATCGTCCCAGGCGTGGAGTGGGACACCGGCAACCTTGGTCAGGGCCTGTCCACAGCTGTGGGTATGGCGCACGCCTTCAAGCTCAAGGGCATGAGCAACCGCGTCTTCTGTCTGATGGGCGATGGCGAGCAGCAGAAAGGCCAGATCGTGGAAGCCATCCGCCACGCAGTGAAGTACAAGCTGGACAACCTCACGGTGCTGATCGACCGCAACAAGCTGCAAATCTGCGGCAGCACAGAGGACATCATGCCGCAGTGCATGCAGAAGCTCTACGGCGGCCTTGGCTTCAACACAGTCAAACTGGAAGACGGCCACGACTGCAACGCCATCTACAAAGCCATGCGCGAGGCCTGCCGCAACATCAGCGGAGTGCCAACGGTGATCATTGCCAAGACCGTGATGGGCAAGGGCATTTCCTTCATGGAGAACAAAGCCAAGTATCATGGCTCGCCTCTGCCTGCGGATGATCTTGCCAAGGCCTTGGCTGAATTGGGCGTGAAGAATGATTTTGAACACTGGCAGGAGCGGCGCAGGCAGCCGGTCAGCGGCAAAAGCATCATGCCGCCGCGAGCCGAGTACCCAAGCGTGCAGGCGGGCGAGCCGATCGTCTATCCGGCGGACAAACCCACGGACTGCCGCTCCGCCTACGGCAATGCCTTGACGAGTCTGGCCCAAGCCAACAACATAGAGGGACATCCGCCGGTGATTATCGGCATCTCCTGCGACTTGGAAGGCTCTGTCAAGATGGATGGCTTCCACAAGCAATCACCGCAGGCGTATCTGGAGCTGGGCATTCAGGAGCACCACGCAGCGGGCACAGCAGGCGCGATGAGCTGCGAGAAGTTCGTCACCTTCTTCTCGACATTCGGCTCCTTCGCTGTCTCCGAAGTCTACAACCAAAACCGGCTCAACGACTTCAACCATACGAACGTGAAAGTGGTGGCCACGCACGTGGGTCTGGATGTGGGCGAGGACGGCCCGACGCATCAGTGCATTGACTATCTCGGCCTGATGAAAAACTACTTCCGCTTCTCGGTCTTCATGCCTGCGGATCCCAATCAGACCGACCGCATCATCCGCCACATAGCCGTGCAGCCAGGCAATCACTTCGTGGGCATGGGCCGCTCGAAAACCCCGACCATAACCCGCGAGGACGGCAGCATCTACTATGATGCCAGCTACGTCTTCACACCCGGCAAAGCAGACTGGCTGCGTGAAGGAACGGATGCCACCATCATCACCTATGGCGCGTTGACACCAGCCTGCATCACGGCATGGGAGCTGCTGAAAAAGGCGGGCAAGTCAGTCGGCGTGCTGAACATGGCCTCGCTCCTGCCCTTGGACAAAGATGCAGTGCTTGCAGCGGCCAAACGCGGCCCCATTGTCACGGTGGAGGATCATCATGT
This sequence comes from Candidatus Electronema sp. TJ, assembly GCF_048287355.1. Taxonomy (NCBI): domain Bacteria; kingdom Pseudomonadati; phylum Thermodesulfobacteriota; class Desulfobulbia; order Desulfobulbales; family Desulfobulbaceae; genus Candidatus Electronema; species Candidatus Electronema sp. TJ. The sequence continues at coordinate 6,093 of NZ_JBLWEP010000054.1, read as the reverse complement.
GGAAACTGGCCTTGGCGCGTCCGTGGCATCCGTGCTGATCGACAACGGCCTTGCCCCGAAGATGAAACGCCTGGGCGTGAAGCAGTACGGCGGATCTGGCAAGCCGTCAGATCTCTACAAGCAGCAGGGCTTGGATGCGGAATCCATCGCCAAGACCGTGCTGGAGCTGGTTGGATAAGGAAGGGCGGTTTGAGTGCTGCGTCATCGGGCAATGGTTGCAAAAACATTGCCCGATGAACACAGAGCGGCTTGCAGGCATGGCGCAACCTTGCAGCTTCAGATTTTCGGGATGCCCAATTGCCTAAGCCGCTGCGGCCTGAAGCGCATCCTGCCGGTTGAACTCAACTGCTTCCAAGAGGGTTGCACGGAGCGAGGCAAGCAGGCTCTCGCGGGTGTGCTCTTGGCAGTTGATGCCGGGAATTTCTTCAATCCTGCCTCTCCACCGGCCGCCGTCCTGTTTTCTTATTGCGGCGCACGTGTTGGGCATAGTGTCGCCCTGCGCATATGCTTTATGAGCATGACCTGCTTCAGCCTGCCTCATGCAGACTGAAAGTGCATCGTGGAAAGGTCTTCCCTGCTTGCCCGTGCGGAGATGCCGAGCAATTCAATGCCAACCACATTGCCTTGCTCATCGAAATCAAGGATCACACCAGGCCGCACCTCTTCAGAATCTGCAACACGGTTCTCCGCCAGTCGGAAGTAGAGCGCATCGCTCTCTTTATCCACCTTGATTGTCATATATTTTTCCTTAATCTTCGGTCAAAGAAGGCTGTGACCCTTTTATGTGGCACAGATGCCGCATTCACCACCACACGGAGCCAGCGATTGCCGTATTCAGGGATTTCCTTCAAATAATGGCGTGTCCCGTCAGCATGGTTTTCAATAATATCCGGCTGAAGCACCGCGCTGTCCACCCATGAACGTTTGATACCCCGTTCATGCAGCATGGTGATGAAATGAGCTGTGTTTCCATCCTCTTTCCGGTGCGTGTTGCGAGCAGCGTGTCATTCAGTTTATCGTAGAAGGCGGGCCGCGCTTTGTCAAGCCGCGCCTCTGCTGTTCAGGTTTGACGAGCAGCAGGCGTTGAGCGAACGTCGATGCTGGCATGGAGAAAATCTCGATGCTAGCATGGACTTTTTCTCGATGCTAGCATGGAAAAAATCTCGATGCTGGCATGGACTTTTTCTCGATGCTAGCATGGAGCACCTCTCGAACGTAGCATGGAGTACCTCTCGAACGTAGCATGGAGCATCCCTCCATGCTTGCATCGAAATTTTGCACGTGCCAGGCCGATGCAGGGGAGCAAGCGGGAGCGGAGCAAGCAGCCAGGCTGGCTGTCAGACCGCCGCTCCGCTGCGCAGTTTTCGGATTGAACGCCCTGCCGAAAAGGCTTACAATAAGCTGTCCGCTTTTCTTTTTTGCCTGCATGGAGGCTTTTATGAACACTGCTGTTGACTGCGGAGCGTCTGACGCGCCGCTCCGCTCCCTGCGGGTCTGGGAAACATGCTGAGCGCACGCCAGGAGCCGTTCCTCCTCTTCCGTCCCTTTGTCCTTGGCATCCGCAACCGTTTCTTCCGGGATAAACGGAGCAGCCTGCGCACCGCCGCTGTGCTGGGCCTGGGAGCCGCGCTCTTCATCGCCCTGCATGCAGTCAGCCTGCGGGTTATCGGCTACTTCCACAGCCAGAGCGAGCTGGGCATCATCCTCAGCCTGAAGATCTTTCAGATGGCGTGGACGATCATGTTCGCCATGCTGATCTTCTCCTCGATGGTCTCGGCGGTCTCGGCACTCTACTTGTCATCGGACAATGAGATACTGTGCAGTGCGCCGGTGGCTGAGGAAGAGCTGTTCCGCATGCGCTTTGCCACCTCGCTGCTCTACACCTCGTGGATGATGGTGATTTACTCGCTGCCGATCTTCGGGGCCTACGGTACAGTCTTCCAGGCTGGCTGGCTGTATCATCTGCTGATGGCCATGACTGTGCTCAGCACCGCCCTCACTGCCGGGGGCATTGGTCTTGGCGCGACCATCCTGCTGGTGCGCCTCTTCCCGGCCAAGCAGACCAAAGACATCGCCGTGTATCTTTCGCTGCTCTTCGGCATCCTGCTCTATCTGGTCATCCGCCTGCTCAAGCCGGAAGACCTGGCCTATCCAGACAAGTATCCAGACTTTGTTGAATATCTGTCCAGCCTGCAAGCGCCTGGATCAACCCTGCTGCCGCCGTCCTGGGCCAATCAGCTCCTCAACAGCTACCTGCAAGACCAGAGCATTGACTGGCTGGCCGCCGGGCTGCTTCTGCTCACCCCGCTGGTGCTTTTCTGGGCTGGCGAATGGCTGATGGCCCGTTGCTTCTTTGACGGCTTCAGCAAAGCGCAGGAGTCCTTTGGCGGCTCGCGCACCTTCGGCGGCAAGGGAGGCTACCAGCCCTCGCCCCTGCGCTGGATCTTCCACAAAGAAGCCAAGCTCTTTCTCCGCGACTCAGCAGAGTGGTCGCAGCTCTTCTTGGTGGGCGCATTGATTGTTGTCTACCTCTACAACTTCAAGGCCCTGCCCTTGGAGCGCTCGCCCATGCCCACAGAGTACCTGGCCAATCTGCTCGCCTTCGCCAACATCGGCCTGGCTGGCTTTCTCGCCACATCGCTCGCGGCCCGCTTTGTCTATCCTTCCATCGGCGCGGAAGGCCCGGCCTTTCTCATCATCTGCTCCTCGCCTTTGCCGCTGCCGCAGTACCTGCTTTGCAAATATCTCTTTTACTGCATCCCGTTCACGGCAGTGACGCTTTTCTTGATCATCGCTTCGAATGCCCTGCTGCAAATCACCGGGCCAATGTGGTGGGTCTCTATTGGCGTGAGTCTGGCCATCACATGGAGCGCACTGGCTCTGGCCCTCGGCTTTGGGGCGATCTACGCTGACTTCAAAATCGAAAGCCGGACAGCGGCGCAGGGCAGCTTCGGCATGATGCTCTTCATGTTCGTCAGCCTGGCGATGGAGCTGCTGATCTTGGTCGTTGGCTTCTGGGGCAACTACCGCCTGCTCCGTTTCTGGCTGCGCGGCTATGAGATTGATCCGCTCGGGGTTCTGCTCTCCGTCGGTTCCTTGGTGCTTATTCTCCTCATCGGCGGCTCAGCCGCGTTCTTCTGCCTGAAAAAGGGCCTCAGGGCATTGAAGCAATAAAGCCGCTGGCACCGCCCGTGCGCAGATCTGTTTTCCTCTCTTAAAAAGAAATGATCATTTCCAAGCAGAATTGCTTTGCAAAACCGCTTTTTTTCCTATAACAATACTTTTTTCGGCTGCGCTGCCCGCTGCTGCTGCGGCGCGGCAGTTCCTGCGCGGCCTGTTTTCAGAACATCGAGATTCTCATCATGAGCAAGCATTTATTGGCGTTACAAGATTTTGCCCCGGCGCAGCTGCTGTCCTTCCTTGACCGGGCGGCAGTGCTGAAGCAAGAGGCGGCATCCGGCATCCGACATCAGCAGCTGGCCGGAAAGCGCATCTGCATGTTGTTTGAGAAGCCTTCGACCCGCACCAGGGTCTCTTTTGAAGCGGCGATGTACGGGCTTGGCGGCCAAGTCATCTTCATGCCTGCCAAAGAAAGCCAGCTGGGCCGGGGCGAGCCGCTCAAGGACGCGGCGCGGGTGCTCTGCCGTTATGTGGATGCCCTTGTTGTGCGCACCTACGGCCAGCAGGTGGTGGAGGAGCTGGCCCGTTACTCTGAGGTTCCGGTGATCAACGCCCTCACCGATCTGCACCATCCCTGCCAAGTCCTCAGCGATCTGATGACCGTGATTGAGCGGAAGGGCGGTCTGAGCACTCTGAGCACGCTGAAGATTGTCTGGCTGGGCGACGGCAACAACATGGCCAACTCGTGGATACAGGCTGCTGCCGTGCTGGGCTTTTCCTTGACGCTGGCCTGTCCGGCAGGTTATGACCCTGATCCGGCAATACTGGAGGCGGCCCGCAAGACCGCCTCGCAGCCCATTGCCGTCTTGCGCGACCCCGCAGAGGCGGTGCGCGGCGCAGACGTGATCAACATTGATGTCTGGGCCTCAATGGGCAAGGAAAGCGAGCGGGAGCAGCGCCTGCGCGACTTCCGCTCCTATCAGCTCAATGCCGCCCTGCTGGCCAAGGCGGCGAAAGATGCCATAGTCCTGCACTGCCTGCCTGCGCACCGGGATGAGGAGATCACCGAAGAAGTGCTGGAAGGCCCGCAGAGCGTGGTCTTTGATCAGTCCGAGAACAAGATGCACATGCACAAGGCCATCTTGGAGGCTTTGATCTGCGGCGCGGCCTGAGAAAGACAGAGCAAAAGGAGGAGGAACCGGGCTGCTCGTCAGCAGCCCAGCGTCCGGCAGCCAGTCTCAGCGCAGAGCGGGCAGCTTTGGCTGCGCTCCGCCGAAGCCTCGTCCAGCTCGCGCATTTTGTCTTGGACAAAAGCGACCGTCCGGCTGCTCAGCTCCTTGGCCATGCCGATGTGCTTTTCCGGCAGGATGGCCTGCTCAATCTCCTCGCGCTTGAAGTTGGCCGCCAGCTCCGGCAGTTCCATCAGGATGTCCAGCACTGGCCGGTTCTTCGCCACGGCCTCCATGGAGACCTTGTACACTAAGGCGTGGGCGTTCTCTTTGCCGATCTTCGTGCCGATGAAGAACATCAAGGCCTCGCTGGAGATCAGCGGCGCGGCCCGGAGGACGTTCTCCCGCACCCGCTCCTCATGCACGGTCATCTCGGCGAGAATGTGCTGCATCATCGCCAGCAGGCCGCAGGTGTAAAGCGACGCGTCGGTGAGCGCGGCCCATTCCAGCCGCACTGAACGGTAGTCGCGCTCATGCTCGCAGAGCAGGCCGTCAAAGCCGAGCATGGCCTGCGCCTTGACCAGTTTTGATAAAACAACCACCTGCTCGCACAGCTCCGGGTTGCGCTTGTGCGGCATGGTGCTGCTGCCGATCTTGCCCATGTGGAACGGCTCCTCCATCTCGCCGGTCTCATTGCGGGCCAAGCAGCGGATTTCATCCGCAATGCGAGCCAGAGAGCCGCAGATCACAGCCAGCACGGAAAGATATTCGGCAAAGCGGTCGCGGGCGGCGTGCCACGCCACGTTTGGTGCTTCCAGTCCGAGCCGGGCTGAAAACTCCGCCAGCAGGGGCAAAGCCTTGTCGCCGAAAGCGTCCATCGTGCCCACGCCGCCAAAGAGCTGGCTGACCAGCACCCGCTTTTTCATTGCCTGAAGCCGCTCGAAATTGCGCCACGTCTCGTCCAGCCAGCCAGCCATTTTCAGGCCCATCGTCGTGGGCAGGGCGTGCTGGCAGTGGGTGCGGCCTATGGTCACTAAATCCTGATATTGCTCCGTCCGCTGAATGAGCAGGCCTATGATGCCGCGCAGGTCGCGTTCAATCATCGTGATGATGTCGCGCAGCTCCAGCACTTGGGCGGTGTCCTGAATATCTTGGGTGGTCGCGCCAAAGTGAATGAACTGGCCGGATTCCTTGTCGCAGGCATTGCGCAGGGCCGCCAGCAGCGGCATCAGCGAATGATTGGTCAGCTTCAGCCCAGCGCGGATTTCATCTAAGTTGAATGTGCGGATCTGCGCGTTTCGCTGAATGTTCTCCGCAGCAGCGGCAGGGATGATGTCCAGCTTGGCCATCGCCATGGCCAAAGCGGCTTCAACATCCAGCCAGCGTTGGTAGCGGCGCAGGTCGCAGAAGACTTGGCGGGCTTCAGGCGTGGTGTAGCCGCCGGAATAGAAGCTGGAATCGGTGATGTGGCTGTTGGGAGCACAGGTGGTCATGGTGTCTTCTTGGGTAGTCCTTACGGGGTGGCCGCTGAATTTTGGGCAATATTTTCACTGCCGTTTGAAAGAGACAGCCGGAGCATCATGCAATGACCATGCGCTGTCATTCCGGCCGCAGGGAGGAAACTCCTCAGGATCATGGGATTTCCGCTCAGCTTGAACTGCCGGATTCCCTGCCTGGGATGCCGTTTTTCACGCTTCATCTGCCTTATCTTACGCTTCACTCGCCTCAACTCACGCTTCATCCGGCTTATGTCACGCTTCATTCGTCTCATCTCACGCTTCAGATGCCATGTATCACGCTTCAT
>NZ_JBLWEP010000053.1:0-13205 GCF_048287355.1 Candidatus Electronema sp. TJ | reverse complement strand
GGATTTGCCGCGTCTTTTTTTTGAGCCAAGAAGCAAGTGTCTGCCGGCTGACACCAAACATGCGGGAAATGCCTCTCATGCTGGGACGTTCATGATAAGCGCCGATTATCTCTTCCTTCTTCTCTTCGCTCCAGCGCGGGCAAAGATGCAGCACCGCACGTTTATTGCAGTCTTTACACCAATACTGCTGCTGCCCTTGAGCGTTATGTCCGTTTTTCACGATGTTCACGCTGTCACAACAGCGACATCGGTGGGTGATGATTTCTTGTATCATCACCCTATACTAACTCATCACTTGCCATTTGACCACCACCGAATATCAAACACATGCACCTTGCCGTCTATCCGCCCGCAGGCCGGGTGCGTCTTGCGGTTCCCCTGCGGATGAATGCTGAAGCTGTCCGCCTCTTTGCCGTATCAAAGTTAGGCTGGATCAGGCGGCACCAGCGCAACTTTGCTGATCAGGAACGCCTTGGCCCCAGAGAATACAAGGAACGGGAAAGCCATTACTTCCAAGGGCGGCGGTATCTGCTGCGTATCAAAGAAACCAGTGGTGCGGGCTATGTTGAGTTGCAAAGCAAAACGTACTTAGACCTGTACGTCAAGCCTGATGCCGAGCTTGAATACCGGCGCAACGTCATCAAGGAATGGCACCGCAGAGAGCTGAAAAAGAGCATTGCAGAGCTGGCAGAGCATTGGACAAAAAAGATGAATGTTCAAGTTGCCTTCTTTGGTGTCAAGCAGATGAAAACGAAATGGGGTTCCTGCAACATCACGCAAAAGAGAATCTGGCTGAATCTCGAACTTGCAAAAAAGCCGCTTCCTTGTTTGGAATATGTTCTTGTGCATGAATTGGCTCATCTTCTGGAGCGGCACCATAACGACCGTTTTCATGCCCTTGTGAGTCAATATCTGCCGGGATGGAAACAGCTCCGGGACGAATTGAACAGGTTGCCGGTCAATCATGCGGATTGGACGTATTGAGCGGCAGCAGGAGTGTTGGCATCTCAATATGTTGCCAATTGACAACCTATCTACAGCAGGATACAATACACTGAGCTGCATTTCTGTTTTTTTCAGAGCCTGTCGGGCTGTGCATTTCCATTTCAAACCCTTGCTCGATACAGTCTGCCATGTGCCAAATCAACGCCGCTGCACTCGCCGAATTCATCCTGATTTCTTATCCTGATAAGAACATCACTCCGATGAAATTGCAGAAACTTGCCTATTACGCAAAGGCCTGGGCACTTGTTGCAGGCAGGCCGTGCATTGATGCTGCATTTGAACGGTGGGAATATGGCCCGGTGAACAGGTCTATTTATCTTTCCTATAGGGATTTCAGCAAGCAGTCTATTCCTACGCCTGCAACTCCATCAGAGCAGCAGATACAAGGTGAAGATGCGGAGCTGCTGAAATTCATCCTCGATCCTTATGTGAATCAGTCTGCTGTTGCTTTGAGCGCAATGACGCATAAAGAAACACCGTGGGCAGATACGCCGCCCGATCAGGTCATTCCTGATCAGGTTATCTATGCTTACTATTCCAAACTTTCCTTTGCAAAAAATTTCCAAGGCAAGAAATGGAATGAAGGGGAATATTTCGTTCTGAAAACCAATTCGTGGTATTCATTCACAATGGACATGACCGAAGAAGAGGCGGAAAACTATGCGTCATATCCTTCTTATGCGGATTATCTGGAGCGTCGCAAAAAGGCGGATGAAAACGCAAGACGCTTCCTGCAAAAGTTTTTCTGATTGCTTTGCCCCACTCTTTTGATTCACATGACAGGAAATACCTTGCAGAACTTATGCGGGATTTACCTGTCACCCCTCCTGTTTCTCTTGATGAGTCAATAGAACGGATCAAAGACTTCTGCAACAGCCAACCGCCTGCGGAAGAGTTCGCCGAAGTGCTGCAAAAATTGCCGCAGCGCATTTGCCGTTCGCCATGCGGCGCAGCACGCTTCACATGCGGCATTTCAAGCTTGCTGAAAGGCGCGGCAAGCGTTCCCAAAGGCATTTGCAGCGGCAGGAGCGGCGTTGCAAGCTGATGCAATCTCAGCAAAACTTGCCCGCGCCAAGCGGAAGGCCGCAGCAGCAGCGGCTGACTCAGGCTTTTCCGACAACCGAGCAGCGCAGCCACCCGTCGCGCAGCAACACTTCAATTTCTTCTCCAATATCCGCCTGAGCCGCCGCTGTGATCACCGCGCCGTTCTTCTTGCTTGCCGCCGCATAGCCGCGAGCCAGCGTTGCCAGCGGACTGACCGTGCCGAGCAGCTCCGCCGTCTGCGCCAAGCTCTGCTCTTTCCTGCTGATCAGCCGGTTCATCGCCTGCGCCAGCCGCCGCTCCAGCTCGGCCAGCTTCTGCTCCTGCACAGCAAGGGTTTGCGCCGGGCTTTGCTGATGGAGGCGATGCTCCAGCCGCTCAAGGCAGAGTTTTTTATCCGTCAGCAGGGTATTCATCGCCCGACGCAGCCTGTGCGCCAGTCCGTCCGCCTGATCAGCAAGAGCGGCGTTGTCGGGCAGAAGCATCTCCGCCGCCGCGCTGGGCGTGGGAGCGCGGAGGTCAGCAGCGAAATCGGCAATGGTGAAATCAATCTCATGCCCCACCGCGCTGACCACCGGAATCGCTGAACGCCGGATTTCACGCGCCAGCTGCTCATCATTGAAGGCGGCCAGATCCTCAGCAGAGCCGCCTCCCCGGCAAAGAACGATGATCTCCGTTTGCAGCCGTCCCAGCGCCGCCAGCCGGTTGATCTCCGCCAGCGCCTCGCGCAATTCCGCCGCCGCGTTCGCGCCCTGCACCGAAGCGGGACACACACTGATCCGCGCCTGCGGGCAGCGGTCGCGGGCCACGCGGATGAAATCATGCGCCGCCGCGCCGCTCGGCGAAGTCACCAAGGTGATGTGGCTGGGAAACGGCGGCAGCCGCCTCTTCTTGTCCGCATCAAACAAGCCTTCTTCAGCAAGCCGCCGCTTGAGCTGCTCAAACGCAAGATGCAGGCTGCCCGCGCCCTGAAACTCCAGGGCATCCACGACGAACTGGCAGTCGCCGCGCTGCTCATACACGGAAAGCCTGCCCCGGCAGATGACACAATCGCCGTCCTTCGGCTGCCGCTCCAAATATCGCCGCTGCATTCGGAACAGCACGGCCTTGAGCTGCGCGTCCTCATCTTTGAGGGTGAAATAGAGGTGGCCGGAGGTTGGCTGACGCAGGCCGGAAATCTCCCCGGCCACATTGATCAAGGCAAAGCAGCCCTCAAGAACAGTGCGGGCTGCGGCGGCCAGTTCGGCCACGCTGAAAACATGCTGACTCTGATTCATACGGCAAAATGCGCGGCAGGGCCTCAAAAGATTAATGTCTTTTTCAAGCTGCACGGTATAATACTCTGTTCACCGCAGCAAGCGGATTCTGCATCCGCCGCCCGCAGCGACAAGCCCGGCATAAAAATAACCCCATCATATTGAGAGCGCAGCATGGACAGCAAACCAAAACATGTTTTCCACGTCACCTTGCAGGAGCAGGCTGCTGTCGGCACGCCCGGCGTGCTTGACCAGCTCCATCTGCCCCCTGCCTTGATCACCTTCCTTCAGAAAAATCAGCGCGTGATCTGGCGGGTTGCCATTGTCGCGGCAGTGGTGATCACCGCTGTTTCCCTCTACAGTTCTTGGCGCGAGCACACCTTGAACAAGGCGGCGGCGGCCTATGATCAGGCGGCGGAGATTGCTGATGCAAAGGAGAAGCGGGCCGCGTTCCAGAAGGTCGCTGATGAGCACAGCTCCACGCCGTCCGCGCTGTGGAGCCGGATCGCCCTAGCCCATCTCGATCAGCAGGAAGGCAAGACTAAGGATGCCATTGCCAAAATCACTGCTGCGGAGGCGGAGGTCTCGGCGAAAAATGTGCTCAAGCCGCTGCTTCTGGTCAATCTCGGCGGTCTTTACGAGCAGGACAAGCAGTTCGACAAAGCCGAGGGACTGTATGAGCAGCTCAAGAGCTTCAAAGGCTTTGAGCCGATGGCCTTGGACAGCTTGGGCCGGGTGTATGAGGCGATGGGCCAGAAAGACAAGGCGGTGCAGATGTATCAGCAGTACATGGGCCTGACCGAAATGGGCAAGGAAAAGAAAGAAGGCGCACCGGTGCACAGTTTCCCGGAGCGCGAGCTGGTGCAGGCCAGTTTGAACCGGCTGTTGAAGTGAGAGAGGAGAAAGAGGGAGAGTCTGCTTTGAGCAAGACTCTCTCTCTTTAAAACATCATGCTGGTGACATTGGACACAAATGTCCTGTATCAGGCGTTAAGAAGCGCAGACGGAGCATCGCATTACATTCTGTCTCAAGTCCGGCAAAGAAATATTCATATCGCGTTTTCTGTTGCCCTTTTTAATGAATATGAAGATGTTCTGAAACGGTCGGCTTCGCTTGAAGCATTCGGAATGAATGCAAGCGATATTGATAAGTTTCTGCGTTTCATAGCCTTTGCAGGAGTGCCTTGCGCAACCTATTTTTTATTTCGTCCAAATCTGAGAGATGAAAAAGACAATATGGTTCTTGAAGCAGCTATTTCCAGTCAAAGCGATTATCTGATCACCAGCAACATAAAAGATTTTTCTGGAGCGGAGCTGAGGTTTGATCAAATCAGGATTGAAACTCCAACCGAGTTTGTCAAAATATGGAGAAAATTGCATGGGAAAGGCTAATGTTTTGACTCTTAGAATCCCTTCAGACTTAAAAGAGAGAATCGGCAGAATCGCAGAAGATCAAGGCGTGTCCGTCAGCCAGCTGGCGATGTATATTTTTGCAAAAGAGATTGGAAAGATGGAAGCAGGACAGCAGCTCGGCCACTGCTGGAAGGAACATTCTGTTCAGGAGCTGACCGCTGATTTTGATGAAGTGATGGCCAAGGTGCAGCGCAATCCCGTTCCTGATTGGGACAGGGTGGAATAACGTGCTCATCATCCATCATCCTGCCGCAATGACTGCTTGGGCCAAAGAGCAGGCCAAGGCAGGTCGTAGCATTGCTTTGGTGCCGACGATGGGCTATTTTCATGAAGGCCATCTCAGTTTGATGCGGACAGCGGCCCGTCATGCGGATGTGGTTGCGGTCAGTCTTTTTGTCAATCCGACGCAGTTCGGCCCGCAGGAGGATTTGGCCGCTTATCCCCGCAATTTTGAGCGCGACCAGGCAATGGCGGAAGGCGCAGGCGTGCAGGTGCTCTTCGCGCCGGAAGCGGCGGACATGTATCCAGCCGGATTCTGCACCACAGTCACGGTCGGCAAAGAGCTGACTGATCAGCTTTGCGGCGCGTCACGGCCTGGTCATTTCGCCGGAGTGGCCACGGTGGTCTGCAAGCTCTTCCAGATCGTCCGGCCTGACGCAGCTGTGTTCGGCGAAAAGGATTTTCAGCAGCTTGCCGTGATCCGCCGGATGACCGCTGATCTGAATCTGGGCGTGGAGATCGTCGCGCATCCAACCGTTCGGGAGGAGGACGGGTTGGCCATGAGTTCGCGCAACACCTATCTTGCTCCGTCGCAACGGGAAGCCGCGCTCAGTCTTTCCCGCGCCATCGCGCTGGCCCGCAAAATGGCCGCTGAGGGCGAGCGCAGCGCGGAGCGGCTGACTGCCGAGTTACGGGATTTCATCCATTCCTTCCCTGCAACAGCGGTGGATTACATCAGCTTTGTTGATCAGGACAGCTTGCGGCCTGCCGAGGAGATTGATGCGCAAACCGTGCTGGCCTTGGCGGTGAAGATCGGCGGCAAAGTGCGATTGATTGATAATGGCAAGGTGCTGGCATGAACCATGCCAAAGAAGATCAGAGAACTTGTTGAAGAGCTGCAAAAGAACGGATTTGCTGACAGAGGCGGCAAAGGAAGCCACAGAAATTTCATGCATCCGCAAGGAATCAAAATAACCTTGTCTGGGAAAAGCGGAGATGATGCCAAGCCATATCAGGAAAAAGATGTGAAACTGGCTCTGTCAAAGGTGGCACGATGAAAAAGATGGCAGACAGATATTTAAAAATAGTGGAGTGGAGTGAGGAGGACCAGTGCTATATTGGCCGTTGTCCCGGCCTGATGCTTGGCGGTGTGCACGGTGATGATGAATTGTCTGTTTACCAAGAGCTGTGCCAAGCAGTTGATGAATGGATTCAAATTTATAAGGAGGATAGCATTCCTCTGCCAGAAGCAACTGCCGCCAAGACCTTCAGCGGCGAGCTGCTGCTGAAAGTGGGAGAGGCAATTCATCGCAAGCTGGCCATCCGCGCTTTGCAGCAAGGGGAAACTTTAGAGCATTATTGCAGAAACATCCTGAATCAATATAGCTGAGCTTGCCTGTGAAACCATTTTCAAGATGGACGATTGCGGAGGTTGAAGAGCAGTTTAATCTCAAGTTCTGTAAGCATCATGCAATATTGGAGGAATGGCTGAATGCTCCAGCCGCGCTTGCTCCGGCGGAAGAGCTGCTGCTGCAAGAGCTTTGCGGCAAGCTGCAAGATCATGTCTGGGATTGGAACGAAGGCGAGCTGAAAGGAAAATTTATCTTCCCTTTGCTGGCAGCCGTCAACTTTGACGAGGAACAGTATCAATCCTTTATAGAACGAGAAATTTCTGTCAAAATAGAAAATGACACGTTGGGCGGAACTGTTGATTTCTTTGTTGCCAGCGGAAAACGCTATCCGAAACACCCATATTTCTTCATCCACGAGTTCAAGAAAGAGCATGATTCGTCCGGCGATCCGCTGGGGCAATTGCTGGTCACGATGACAGCAGCGCAGAAACTGAACCATGACGGCAAACCGGTATATGGCTGCTATGTGATGGGGCGGCTCTGGTTCTTTGTTGTTTTGCAAGAAAACGATTATGCTGGCAGCTTAGCGTATGACGCAACGAAAGAGGACATCAAGGACATCTTCAGCATTCTGAAGAAAACAAAAGAAATTATCGCCAATCTGATACTTGCAGCATAGTGGCAAACAACATCTTCTCATCCCTTCCTGAAGAGCTGGACGCGGAACTCTTTACAGAACTGCTGCGAGAGCAAAACATCCGCATCGAGCGTATTGTTTCCCAAGGGCATGCATCGCCTGCGTCAGGCTGGTATGATCAGGAAGACAATGAATGGGTGCTTGTGCTTGAAGGGGCAGGAACAATCTTATTTGCAGACGGCAGGAAGACAACGTTGAAGACAGGAGATTTCCTCCATATTCCCGCCCGCGAGAAGCATAAAGTCGCCTGGACAGACCCGGACAGGCAGACTGTCTGGCTGGCGGTGCATTATCCGGCCTCTTCCTGACACAAGAAGAAAGCTCTTCGTTTCCTTTCAGCATTCCAGCAATTGCAACAAAAGATGCCGTCGTTCAATCACAGCTACATTTGCGCGCAACTCATGCGTCAGTTTCTGCTGGATGAATCCTTGCAGCCAATGCCTGATTTGACCTTAGATATAGAGAGCGGCATGAGTCCTGATATTTCTGTCTTCAGAAAAGAGGAGGTCAAGCCTGATTTCTTTGAAGACATCCTCAAAGCAAAAAAAGCTCCTGTGCTGGCGGTGGAAGTGATGGGCCTGCATCAGAGCATTCAGGAAATGCTGGACAGTGCCAAACTGCTGCTCAAAGCATGGGTGAAAGCGGTCTGGATTGTGGAGCCGTATGCCAGAAGCGTCTTTGTCCTCAGCGGCAAAGAACAGAGGCTGTTCCACCAGGAGCTGGTTGAGACAGAAGGAATACGGGTTGATTTCGCCAAAGTTTTCTTCGTTGAACGCTGGAGAGGCACGGCTGTGGTCAGCAGTGGCAAACAGCTGACATCAGGACAGGCGGCGATCATGCCGCCTGCTGTCAGTTCGTCGGCTGCCGGAATTCTCCGCCATTGATTCAGCTTGAACCATCAAAAGAAAGGAGCAACGCGCATGGCTGGAGGATACACCCACATCACGCTGGCGCAGCTGGCGGCGGAAGAAGCTCTGCACCGCAGGCCAGGGCTGCTGCATGACGAGGCCCGGCAGGCTTTGCAGGACTGCCTGAACTTCCTTGTCATCGGCTCGATGGGGCCTGATTACCCGTATTTGGATATTGCCGACAGCACTTCCGAGGCATGGGCGACAGCCATGCATCAGCCGCGCTGTCTTGAGCTGATCCGTGCTTATGTGCGCCGCATCCGTCAGATGAGCGTCGGCGCGCAGGCGCGTCGGAAATGCATCGCCTGGCTTTTCGGCTTCGCTTCGCACTGCGTGACCGACGGCGTGGTGCATCCGGTTGTGAATATGAAGGTCGGCCCGTATGAGCAGAACAAGACCGAGCACCGCCGCTGCGAGATGTCGCAGGACGTGCTGATTCATGCGAAGCTCAACATAGGGCCGATAGCCTTGAATCAGCAGCTCTCCCGTTTTGTCGCCGAGACCACGGACAGCAGTGGTCTCCGCACCCGCCTTGACCGCGACGTGGCAGGGCTGTGGACAGATGCCTTGAACGCTGTGTTCCGCAAAGGCCAGCCTCGCGCAGCATCCTTGACACAGTTCATCTTTCCGTGGCTTGACCGCAGCTCGTCCGCAAGCGGTTTGACTCCTCCTGATCCTGATGAATGGCAGCGGGCCATGCTGCGGATCATGCGGCTGGCTGAAAGCGGAGGCAGGCTGACTCCCCTTGCCCGTCACGCCGCTGTCCGCTCCGGGCTGACCTATCCAGAGAAGCCGGAAGAGCAATACGTCAGGAATCTGCAAGTTCCGCACCAAGACAAGGGCATGGATTTCGAGCTGGTGTTTGATAAAGCCCTTGGCTGCGTGGTTGAGGTCTGGGGGCATCTGTCCTTGTCCCTGCAAGGCAAGCCTTCGCCTTTGGACAGCATGGTCGGCTGGAGTCTTGACACCGGCTATGCGGACGGTCAGCAAGGCAGCTGCAACTATATGTTCTGGAACTGACTATGACCCCTGAGCGAAAGAAACTTGTGCTGATCCTTGTCGCGGTCGCCATCTTTGATCTGCTGACAGCCGCAGGCGTGTATCTTTGGTGGGTAAAAAGCCGCCCGGAGCAAGTCCGTTTTCCTGACGAGAAGGAACGGGTATCTTTGGCCGTGCGGATGCAGAGTCTGAGCCGGGCAGTGGATGGTTACTTTGCCCGTCAAACAGCTCCTCCGACTGGGAGCGATGCGGAGATACTCCGCCAAGCGGTTGCTGATGTCCCTTCCCTGCTGGCTGCGGACTTCGCCCCGTATCTGCTCAAAGTGCAGCCTCAGCAGGCTTACGCTGTCTTGCTGCTTTGCACGAAGGATGGCGGCCGGGCCATTCTTGAGGACGCAGGCTGCTCCGTCCGCTTGGACAGGCAGGCGCGTGACAACGCCCCTTGTGCCTTCACCCTGCGGGTCCAAGAAGGCTGCCGGGTGGAAGGAGCTGACAAGCCGTAGATGCGTCCGCTGCCCTCATATCCACGCCGCATCCTTGTCCGTTCCACTAACTGGATCGGCGATGCGGTCATGACCACGCCTGCGCTGCGCAGCATCCGCCGCAACTTCCCTGATGCGCAGATCACCCTTCTGGCCCTGCCTTGGGTGGCAGATGTTTTCGTCGCCTGTCCGCATCTTGACCGGATTCTCCTCTACGACAAACAAGGACGGCACAGCGGCCTGCAAGGGAAATGCCGCTTGGCTGCCGAGCTGCGGGCAGAACACTTTGATCTTGCCATTCTCCTGCAAAACGCTTTTGAAGCCGCGCTGATTGCATGGCTGGCCCGCATTCCCATCCGTGCTGGTTACAGCACAGACGGACGCGGACTGCTGCTGACGCGCAGCGTGAGGAAGCACCCGGAGATTGGCGCACAACATCAGGTGCATTATTACCAGGCCATGCTCGCTGGCTTGGGCTTGCGGCTGGACAAGGATGATCCAGAACTGTTCCTTGCCCCGGCGGCGGCCAAGGAGGCGGATGCCTTGCTGGAGCAGGCTCGGCACGGGAAAAACATGCCGGTTATCGGCCTGAACCCTGGAGCCGCCTATGGCCCGGCCAAACGCTGGCCGAGCGCGAAATATGCCGCCTTGGCCAAAGGCTTGACCGCAGCGGCTGATGGGCTGATCGTTGTCTTCGGCACTCAGGCGGACCAGCAGGCGGCAGCGGAGATTGCAGCTGCCGCCGGAGGCCGCATCTTAGATCTGACCGGCAAGACCAGCCTTGCCCTGGCCTTGGCCTGCATCGCCCGCTGCGATGTCTTTGTCACCAACGATTCTGGCCTGATGCACGCCGCAGCCGCCTTGAGCACGCCCTTGGTGGCGGTCTTTGGTTCCACTGACCATATCGCCACAGGCCCTTTTGCCCGGCAAGCAGCTGTCATCCGCCATCCAATGCCGTGCAGTCCCTGCCTGAAAACGCATTGTCCGCAAGGACATCTCCGCTGCATGGAACTGGTCAGCGTGGAGGAAGTCCAGCAGGCCGTTCTGACCCTGCTCTCTGCTCAGAACGAACGTCCGACCGTCAGATAGCCGGAAGTCTGCCTGCTCTCAGCCTCCATCTCAATCCTGCCCAAGGGCTGGCCGTTCTCGCTCTGCTGCTGCTCGCCGTCCGCTTCCATCTTGACATGATTCATGCCCGCCTTCAGAGACCATTGCGGGGCAATATAGTATATGCCAGCCAGATCAAGCAGCCAGGCCGTGCCATCCATGTCGCCTGAAGCGGCTTTGCGACGCAACGGCAGCAGCGTCTCATCCTCAATGCTGATCAGCGGGGCAAAGGCGAGATTGCCCGTCAGTCTCAACTGTGGTGTGAGCTGATATTCAGAGCCAAGGAGCAGGTACGGCATGGAGACATTCTGCTCATAGCTCACCCCTCTGACACTGCCGCCTTGATAGTCGAAGCCCGGCAGGCCGGACGGAGAGTTCTGGAAGAGCAGCATGCCGTCCTGCTCGAACTGCTGATGCTGCCAGCCAAGGCCAGCATACGCGCTCCACAGGCCCTGCTGCCAGAAGGTCCATTCCACATTCAAATCCGCGATCAGGGCATCAAAGGAAGAAACCTCGCTTTCTGAATACACATCCACCCGCTGCGGCATGGATTCGGTCAGCCAGTCACGGTCAATGATATGATTGTCAGGCTCAGTGAGGCTGGTCTTCAGGGTGCCGTTGATCCGCCAGGAAGGACTGAGCGTCCAGCCTGCGTCGAACCGGGCCAGCCAGGTGTCCAGCGGCCATTTCAGTTCGCTGGCCGGAAACAGACCCTTGCTGCGCAGGCCATCTGTCCGCACCGCCTCGCCGCCCACAGCGTATTTGCTCTCGCCGCTCATGACCTCCACGCCAGCAGCCAGATCAAGCTGCATGGGCAACGAGTATCCTTCGCCCGCAGCTGCCCGCGCCTCTGTCCGGCAGCCTGCGCCAAGCAGCGCGGCACCGGCCAAGGCGGCGCAGAGCATCGCTTTCCTGTTCTCTGAAAGCCGCATCTTTGTTCTCCTTAGGATTGAGCAGCCGACGCATCTGGGCGCGGCTGCGGAATTCTCTCGCGGCACGCTCTGGATGCCCGTTCTCCGTGCAGCAGCCAAAGCGTCATTGCACGCTGAACTGTACACGATTGCTGGAAACAACTCAACCGTTCCCGCCGCCCGCGCTTGGTCCGCCGCTTCCCTGCCGCATTGTTTTTCTGCGCTCATGTTCAATGCATGTTAGGAATGTATGTGTTTTCAGTTTGTTGCATAGAACGCTGATTGCAGTGATTTATTTTATTTATTTTACAATCACATAGACATAGGGGTATTCTGAATCAATACGATTGTCAGCAGCTGACGCTCTCAATCAAACGTATGAATTATTTTGCTTGAAATGATAACGGCGATTGCTGAGGCAGGCCTCATGCCGTGCAGGTCGCAGCAGCTGTTTCTTCAGCCAAGGACTGATGCCGCGCCGTTGACAGCAATATTTTTATATTTCAGAAGCGGCAGCAAAGGCGCGGAGACTGCGCCTTGCCTGACTTCATCCTTGTTTTCTCATTCCAAGCCAAACCAGCGCAGCGAGGAAAGAACATGAAGATAGCACCGCGTGAGATCACCGTAGGGCCAAGAGAGA
This sequence comes from Candidatus Electronema sp. TJ, assembly GCF_048287355.1. Classification (NCBI taxonomy): domain Bacteria; kingdom Pseudomonadati; phylum Thermodesulfobacteriota; class Desulfobulbia; order Desulfobulbales; family Desulfobulbaceae; genus Candidatus Electronema; species Candidatus Electronema sp. TJ. Next base: position 1,176 of record NZ_JBLWEP010000053.1, on the reverse strand, counting down.
TCATCACCCCGTACAGACCAATTCCATTGAAGGTGCCGGAGGGTCTGAAACCTAACGAGTTCTTCAACAGCAAGGAGAACCTGCACGATCTGGTGCAGAACAACGGTCTATTGCTCACCCCGGAGAATTTGCTGCTCTACCGCAAGGCACTGGGACACAGCCGGGAGTTTGACGCGTCTATTATATACAACACCTCAGAGTGCATACTCAATCCTCTTGGCCGTCCGGTGCGCCGCACGCAGCTGCCCGACAATGTCAAGCATGTCTGGAACAGGATGAATCAGATCATCATCTCCTACATGCTGGAGCAGTATCCTGACCCGGACGAGGCCTTGATTCTGGCTGGCGAGGCCAGTCTGGACGCGACCTGGCCGCTGACATCTCCCGGCGTGCCCAGCATCCGCATGATGCACAACCATTTCATTGTCTTCAGCAAAGACGAGCTGCGGCAGGCCAAACTGGCTGACATGAATAATCCCAACCTGACTGACGGCGGCCAGCACAGCCTTTTTGAATCACATATCCCGCATGTGTACCGGGAGTTCTTTGACAAGGCGCTCGATCTGAAGATGCTGCGGCCTGCTGACGCTGAAGCAGCGAAGATCGCTCTGACCGGGTATCCTTGCGGACTGCCAAGCTGGGAGATCATCGACGGGGAATTAGCCTTGCATGACATCCGCTTCTGGCGGGAATACGACATGATTCTGAAAGGCTTCCTTGATTTCTACAGGACCTTCTTCGGCCAGGTCTCTGTGCGCAACTCCTCCATGCCTGATCATGTTTACTTCCCGGAGCACGTTGAGAATGTCCTGCTCTATAACAATGACTTCCTCAAGACCGCCAAGAAGGTGCGCGAGCATTGCAGCAAAAATGCCGAGTACGCCAACGCCATCCGCTGGCAGCCAGCGTTCAAGCAGCTCATCTACCGCAATGACGCAGGCAAGCTGATTGTCACCATCAGTCAGAACTCTGTCGGCAATGCCATCACCGAACTGCTGGGCGTGGTTGCGAACCGTGTTGCCGACGCAACGGCCTATGAGCAGTTTGAAGACAAGCTGATGGAAAGGCTCTTTGAAGTCCGGCGGCGGCTTATTGAAGCCGACCTTGGCGTGATGGTGAAGAATCAGTACTGGCATGAAGAACATGCGGCGGCAAACGTGCCGGAAGAAGAGGCGG
>NZ_JBLWEP010000052.1:7614-13514 GCF_048287355.1 Candidatus Electronema sp. TJ | reverse complement strand
AAAAAAACGAAGCGGAACAATTGAACAGGCAAAAAAAAAGAAGGTTAAGCTCGTGAGAGTCTAACCTTCTTTCCTTCCCTTCAATGGCAGTCTGTCCTGCGTGTTTTATCTCCAAGGGCAGCGTCTGGTCACTTTAGGCGGTTGTTTAGGAAACTGCGGCGAACATCCGCTTCCATCCGTTGCAGAAAATACCGCTTCCGGCAACACGAGAGCTGCGAAAAGAACCAATACGGCAACTCTGACCAATCCTTTTTTCACACGTGCATTTGTCTTCATAACTGCATCCTCCGGCAGTAGATACTTAAAGCAGGCAACCCGGCTGTCTCCACTCTGGAGACCCGTGGCTTTCCGACACCACCTCGCGGTGGCTGTGGCTTTGTCAACTTTCTTCCGGCAGAACAAATGCGGCAGAAAGAAAAAGAACCGATAATCCGATCAAACCCTTTTTAAGGGGTGTTGTCAGGCCCACCAGTCCTTTTTTAATGACTTTTGTACATGTGTTCTTCATAACTGCTTGCCTCCGGCAATAGATGTTAAAGCAGGCAGCCCGGCTGTCTCCACTCTGGAGACCCGTGGCTTTCCGACACCACCTCGCGGTGATTGTGGCTTTGTCAACTTTCTCGATCAGCCAAGGCAGTCAGAAAGTACGACATCTTCTCCTGCATGAAAAAGCAAGATCACTTCTCAGAAGCCCAAGCTTGCTGCGCTGGGCTTTGCTGCTCTTAATGCGAAATCCATGCCAGTTTTTGCCTCCGAATCGTAATTCACTGTTGTATCATTAAAAAAAGATCTATTATTGCTTTGATATTAATGATAATCTTTCTCATTCGGCTGAAATTGGGTATTTTTTACACAGTGAGACATGTGTTGTGAGTAATTTTTACACAGCTGAAAAAAAGGGAGGGGAAATAAAAAGAGCAGGCAGAAACCACGGAGTGGGTTGCGGCTGCGCGTCAACAGAATGAAAAGAATGAGAAGGCGAGGATGTTCCGCCAAAAGGACTTTTTCCCATGCTCTCCGCTGCTGTCCGGCGGCGGCGCAGCAGATTCAGAAGGAGGCAGCTGTCCAGAGGCGAAAAGCTCAAGTGTCTCGTTGAGCGGAGGAGCTTGAGCCTGTTTTTCGGGAAGAGGATGAGCTGGCCGCAGTTCCCTGGGATCAGGGGCGACCAGCGGAGGAAATTCCAGCGGCTCGTCGTGATCGGAGAGCTGGAGCCGCTTTCTCTCCGCCAGTCTTCTGGCTTTCACATCTGCGGCCAAATAAAGCGTCAGCTCAGGAAAGTTGCGCGAGAACTCGATCGTGCTCCAAAGCTGCTCAGCCGAAGGACTTCCCCCGCCGCCATCGGCACCGGAATGCGGATGCTCATTTTTCTTTGATGGTGATCCAAGCATGGCCTCCTCCCTTCCCCATTCTTGCGCAGGCAGCAACCGGTTTTTCAGAGGACGCTGATGCCCCGCAAGTCATGCGCCAGATCGGTTGTCAGCAAAGCGGTGAAAATGAACCGCCTTGAAACGGACTGCGGCATTCTGCTGCTTACAGCATACCATGCGGGCGCGGCGGAATAAAGCCGCAAGTGCTGAAAAATCCGCTTTTCGGGAGCAGAGATCTACAGCGGCGGAGAGTTGTTCTGCTTCCGCAGCTGTTTTTTGAGCAGGGGCAGAGCGCATTCAAAACTGAAGCTTTCAATGCAGGCCATGAGCTGGGTGAAATCGTTCCGGTTCATATGCGGCCTGATGCGCTCGCAGTTTTCCTCCAAAAACTGCAAGGCGGAGAAGTCCGACTGCTCCACCAAGGCGGCCAGCTGACGCAGCAGCGGCAGCGCTTCCTCACGGCTGAAGTTTTTCGGCGCAGCATCTTCTTTCTGCGCCGCCGGGCCGGCCGCAGCAGCATCAAGGCGGGAGGTCAGATAGCTGACTGTCTCCACCACTTGGTGGGCCAGCTGACGCAGCAGCCGGGCCAGTTCCGCCGCCCCGCCGGACTGTAGCTCAATTTCAACCTTTCCAGCCAAAGCTTGAATGCCGGTCAGGCCGAGGTTGCCCGCCACGCCTTTGAGGCTGTGCGCGGCATGTTTGGCCGCGTTGGCATCGCCAGCCGCGATCAATGCCTCGGTTTTTTCAAGTATATTAGATTGTTCTCGGCAGAATGCCCGCAGCAGCTTCAAATACAGCCCGCTGTTGCCCTCCAGCCGCCGCAGGCCGCCTGCCAGATCTAATCCGGCAGGCTGTGACGCTGTCCCAACCTCGGCCAGCAGCCGTTCCATCGGCTGGGCAACCGCCTCTTCGGCAGGCGGCGAGCCAAGGGAGCTGCCTGCCGTCTGCCGCTCAAGAGGCAGATTGATCCATCGGCTCAAAACCCTGAACAAGTCGCTGCGGCAGACCGGCTTAGGGATGTGGTCGTCCATGCCCATGCGGAAGCATTTGTCCCGCTCCTCGCTCACCGCGTGGGCGGTCATGGCTAAAATTGGCAGGTCGGTTCTGCCCAAGTCCTGCCGGATGCGACGGGCTGCCTCGTAGCCGTCCATAACCGGCATCTGAATGTCCATCAGCACTGCGTCAAAATGCCGGGCCGCCACAGCGGCCACCGCCTCGGCCCCGTTGCTCACCGTCTCCACCTGCACATCTGCCTTGGCCAGAATTTCCTGCGCCACCTGCTGGTTGATCAGGTTGTCCTCGGCCAGCAAAATGCGGGCGCTGCGTATACGGGCAATATCCTCGGCAGATGCCTCGTCCGTTCCGCTTCCATCGTTCCGGGCGGCCTTCCGGCTGTGCAAGGCAAAATCCAGCGTGAAAGAAAAGTTGCTGCCGATGCCCGCCTCGCTTTCCGCTGTCAGATGTCCTCCCATCAGACTGACCAGCCGTTTAGAAATGGTCAGGCCGAGGCCGGTGCCGCCGTATCTCCGAGCTGTGGAGCTGTCCGCTTGAGTGAAGGACTCGAAGAGCAGGGGCAGTTTTTCCGCCGGAATGCCTATGCCGGTGTCGGCGACAGAAAAGCGGATAACCGCCCGCTCCGCCGTTTCTTGGAGCAATGTTGTTCTGACAGTGATTTCTCCTTGTTCGGTGAACTTGACCGCGTTGCTGATCAGATTTGACAGCACCTGATGCAGCCGCATAGGGTCACCGATGATGTTTTTGGGCAGCTCCGGCGGCAGCGAGAGCCGGAGGCGGATGTTTTTCCGGCTGCTCTGCTCGCCGAAAAGCAGCATCAGCTTGTCAAAGAGGCTGCGCAGGTCAAAGCTGATATTTTCGATATCCAGCATTCCCGCCTCTATTTTCGAGAAATCAAGAATGTCGTTGATAATCTCCAGCAGGCTCCGCGAGGAGAGATGGATTTTGCGCAGGTAGTCGCGCTGCTTCTCTGTCAGCTCTGTTTCCATGGCCAGCTCCGCCAAGTTGATGATCCCGTTCATCGGCGTGCGTATCTCATGGCTCATGTTGGCGAGGAACTCGGATTTGGCGACTGTGGCTGCATGGGCGCGGTCCATCGCCGTGGTCAGCTCCTTGTTTGACTCCTCCAGCCTCTGGCGGTAGGCATGGAAAAGGTCGCGCACCTTGTGAGAAAAGAGCAGGGAGATGCAGAGCGCGCCGAGGAGGATGAAGCAGAAGATGGCCAAAGAGATGCGGAGTTTTTCCTGAAACAGCCGCTGGTGCCGTTCCTTCTTCAGGCTGATCTGCGCCTCTAGGTCATCGTAATAAAAGCCCCGAGCAATCACCCACTTCCATTCTGGATAGAGCTTGAAGTAGGTCATCTTCGGCTTGACTTTGTCCGTCCCCTGCTTCTTGTCCAAGTATTTGACAAAGACCTCGCCGAACTGCTGGATGCCGGCCATAAACTCCTCCCGGAAACGTTTGCCCTCAGGCTCTTGGTATTCGCTGCTCAGGAGGCGGTTGAGCGGGTCAGGCCGCCGGGGGTTGACTAAGACAGAGGGAGCACCGCCCTTGATGGCATTGAGGTCGATGATGAACATGTACTCATCCGCTGTCCGGCTCGCGTGCTGGTTAATGACATTGATAACATGCTGCTGGGTTTCCCCTTCGATGTCGTCTATGTAGTCGCTGGTGCCGATATACCAGTCAAAAGCCGGAAAATAGGCGACATAGGCGACGGCCTGATGCAGCCTGTCCGTCGGGCCGTCGGGCTTGGGCCAGGAATACTCGTAAAAACCGCCGCCCCGGCGGGCGGTCTCGGCCAAGCCGGTGAAGACCTTCAGGCGGTTCTCATTGCTGTTGTCGTGAATACTTTTGCCCTCGGCGGCGACATCCGGAGGCCAGAGCTTGGCGATGCCGGAAAGGGTGAGAATGAAAAAGGTGCTGCGGCCGTTATTGAAGCGGAAGGGGCGGACCGCCTCAATGATCAGCCGCTGCAGCTCCTCGTCGGACATGGATTTTCTGTTTTTTTCGTAAAGATTCCCCGCCATGTCCTGAATCTGCCGCACTTGGCTTTCAAGGCTGTGCTTGAGCTGGCTCAGGGCCATATGATGGCGCACATCCATGCTCTGGATAAAGTCCTGCACCGACATGGTCACGCCCTCTTTTTTCTGGCGGATATGCTCCTTCTCCAGCTGAGCCAGCTCTATTTTCAGGTTGATTTCCGCATCCCAGAAAGTGTGAGCGACGATGCCGAGCCACATCAGCAGGCCGACCAAGCTGGAGTTGAGAATGATCAGCTTGCCGATGTTCTCCTCGGTGAATATTTTCATGGTAAAAATGCCGGAGAATGAGTATTGATGCTGCAGCGTCCTGTTTACGCATGTGTCTGGGAAGAACAAGGGGAACCCACGCCCCGCGCTCACCCTTCAAGTATTATCCTGCGCGTCTCATGAATGAACAACAGCTTTCTGCGCTGCTGCGCCAAGTCCACAGCGGCAGCCTCAGTCCAGAGGCTGCCTTGGAGCGGCTGCGCCTTCTGCCGACAGAAACGCTGGAATCGGCCCGGCTCGACCACCATCGGCTGCTGCGCACTGGTCTGCCAGAAGCGGTTTTCGGCGAGAGCAAGACAGTGGCTCAATTGACAGAAATCCTCCGGGCCATGCTCCGCCGCCCGACCCCGGTTTTGGCCACGCGGGTTGATCCAGTCAAGGCCGAACAGGTCTGCGCTCAAGTCGAGGGGCTGCGCTATCATGAGACCGCCCGCCTGCTCACCGGCAATGAGAAGCATGTTCCGCAGAACAGCGGTAGGGGCGCGGTGGCGGTTGTCACCGCAGGCACTTCCGATCTACCTGTGGCTGAGGAGGCCCGACTCTGCCTTGAGCTGTTCGGTCACGAGACAGCTGCGGTTTATGATGTCGGCGTGGCAGGCATCCATCGCCTTCTTGTCCATTGTGAACTGCTTCAGCGGGTCTCAGTTGTGATTGTCGCCGCAGGCATGGAGGGAGCACTGCCCTCGGTGGTCGCTGGTTTGACTCCAGCTCCGGTGATTGCGGTGCCGACCTCAGTTGGCTACGGCGCAGGCGCAGGCGGCTTTGCGGCTTTGCTGGGAATGCTCAGCAGCTGCGCCCCCGGCTTGGCGGTGGTCAACATAGACAACGGCTTTGGAGCGGCCTGCATGGCAGCGGCGATCAACCGAAAAAGCTGACCTTTCAGCGCGAAGAAAAAGAGGAAAAACATGCTCCAGCCATTGCATGAAGCCCTGGCCTGGCGTATAGTTCAGCATTTTTCATGCTGATGCGTTCTGCTGCTGCTGCGGCACTGGTTCCGCAACTGACTAAGTTACTTTGGGAAAATATCTATGAACACCAACCTGAAACTGCGAAGCTGGCTGCTCTTTTTCATGATTCTTTTTTCCATCCTCTTCATTGTGCCGTCGTTCTACAAAGGCACGCCGGAGTGGTGGAAAAAATATCTGGCCCCAAAAGGACTTCAGCTCGGCCTTGACCTCCAAGGCGGAATGCACCTTGTCCTGCGGGC
>NZ_JBLWEP010000052.1:5027-7387 GCF_048287355.1 Candidatus Electronema sp. TJ | reverse complement strand
GGGTGCTGCTCCGGCTGGCCAAGCTGGAAAGCGAGCGCATCCGCACCACCGCCGTGGCCCAGTCTTTGGAGATCATCCGCAACCGCATTGACCAGTTCGGCGTGGCCGAGCCGGTGATTGTCCGGCAGGGCGAGAATGAGATTGTGGTGCAGCTGCCTGGCGTGAAAGACCCGCAGCGGGCGATTGACCTGATCGGCAAGACCGCCCAGCTTGAATTCAAAATGGTGGCCGACGATGCCGGGCTTGATCTGGCCGCGTTAGTCAAGCAGGCGGCAGCTTCAGGCAAATGGCAGGAAGGCGGCAGTATCCGCCAGCTCAACCTTGCCTTGCAGGGCAGCCTGCCCAAAGGCACAGAGGTCGGCTTTGAGCGTGTTGTTGACAAGCAGATGAAAAAAGAGCGCAAGGTGCCGCTGCTGCTGGAAAGCCGGGTGATGATGACCGGCGAGATGGTCAAGACTGCCCGGATGGGCTTTGGCGGCACCTTCAACGAGCCTCTGGTGAGCATGGAGCTGACTGGCCGGGGCGGCTCCATCTTCGCTGATGTCACCAGCAAGAATGTGGGCCGCCGCTTCGCCATCATCCTTGACGAGGTGGTGCGCTCAGCCCCGGTGATCCGTGAAAAAATCCTCGGCGGCTCGGCGCAGATTTCCGGCAGCTTCACCACTGAGGAAGCCAATGACTTGGCCATCGTCCTCCGGGCTGGTGCCCTGCCAGCACCTGTGGAGATCATCCAGAACATGACTGTCGGTGCCAGCATGGGCCAGGATGCGATTGACCAGAGCGTCAACGCAGGCTTGGCAGGCGCAATACTTGTTCTGCTCTTCATTGGCGTATATTACCGGCTCTCCGGTCTGATCGCAGATTTCAGCCTTGCCCTGAACATTCTTTTCCTTGTCGCCGGACTGGCGATTTTCGGCGCAACCCTGACCCTTCCCGGCGTGGCTGGCATTATTCTCTCCATCGGCATGGGCGTGGATGCGAACGTCCTGATCTACGAGCGGATGCGGGAGGAGTTCGATCTGGGCAAATCGCTGCGCTCCGGCATCTCCTCTGGTTTCGACAACGCTTTCCTCTCCATTGTTGACTCGCAGCTCACCACGCTGATCACCGCGCTGGCCCTCTTCCTCTTCGGCACCGGCCCGATCAAAGGCTTTGCCGTCACCCTGTCGCTTGGTGTGGTCTTCAACTTGGTTGCCGCCCTGTTCTGCTCGCGGGTGGCCTTTGACTGGATTGCCGCCAGCCGCAAGGTGGATACGCTGAAGTTCATGCTCTTCATCAAAAAGCCCAAAATAGATTTCATGGGCATCAGAAAGATCGGCTTTGTTGTCTCCGGTTCCCTCACGCTCCTTGGCTTCTTCGCCTTTGCCCAGATCATGCTTGGCAATGCTAATATTGGCGTTGACTTCTCTGGCGGCTCCCTGCTCCAGTACAAGGCCGAGAAGCCCTTTGAGCTGGAGCAAGTGCGGACTGTTCTGAACAAAAACGGTTTGGAAACCGATTTGCAGCATGTGACCAGCGAGCATCGCCTGATCATCAAAATCAAGAAGACCCAAGACACGGTCGGGCATCTCAGCGACAAGGTCAACGCCTCACTGGCCTCGGTGCAAGGCAATACGTTCACCTTGGAGAGCCAGTCAGAAATCGGCTCTTCGATTTCCAAGACCCTGCGCGACCAAGCCCTATTTGCCACTGCCATCTCCTTGGTCGGCATCCTTCTCTATCTGGGAATCCGCTTCGACCTCAACTTTGCTGTGGCTGCCGCTGTGGCCTCGTTTCATGATGTGTTCGCTGTGCTGGGCGTGCTCTGGCTGCTGGATGTGGAGATCACCCTGCTGATTCTGACCGCCTTGCTGACGCTGGCTGGTTACTCCCTCAACGACACCGTGGTCATCTTTGACCGCATTCGCGAGAACATCGCCAAACACGGCGCGGAAAGCAACATGGCCCAGATCATTAACATCAGCACCAACGAAGTGCTGGCGCGGACGCTGATCATCTCGTTGGCCACCTTCATGTCTCTGGCTGCCCTCTTCTTCTTCGGCGGCGCGGTCATTCATGACTTCTCCCTTGCCCTGCTTCTGGGCATGGTGGTCGGCACCTACTCGTCCATCTTCGTGGCCAGCCCGCTGCTGACTCTGAAGAAGCGCGCGAATGTGCATGCCTGAACCGGCTGCGGCGCAGAGGACACTGACTGACCTCTGCGCCGCAATCACCCGGAAGACACCGTTCTGCTGGACGGCGGCAACATCAGCCACGTCAGAGCAGCGCGGGAGAAGCTGCAAGTTCTGGCCATGCGTCTGATGAGCTTTCCGCTGCGGCGGGGCCGTCAGGCGCATATGTTTATTCAACCCTGCTGCCTG
>NZ_JBLWEP010000052.1:2892-4696 GCF_048287355.1 Candidatus Electronema sp. TJ | reverse complement strand
TATCCCGCAGGCCGTGGCGTGATGCGGCGCGGAGGGAGTTTGGAGGAGTGCTTTGTCCTGCTTCGCGAGCCGCACTGCAAAGGCTTTGCCGAGGAGCAGGCACAGACTGCGCCGGAGTACTTCACCGCGCAAGGGCTGGACGAATACAGCCGGAGCAACGACCAGCTCCTCCGCCTGCACCAGCATCCCCGCATCCAGGCTGGGTTCAGGCTGACGCAGGCGCAGCTGGATCAGTACATCATGGCTCTCTACAACGTGGATCTCTTTCGGCAGGAGATGGCGGACGGCAGAATCAAGATGCAGCGTCCGCTGACGGCCTTGGAGCTGCGGGCCTTGGCTGGAGATGACGAGGAGCTGCTGCTGCTCGGCCAGCGCTGGCTGTTGCAGGAATATTTCAGCGAGGTCAGCCGATGAAGGAGACCGCTCCTGCGCTGCTGGCCGAGCTGCGCCAGATCAGCGGGCGGCATTGCTTGCAGGAAGGCGGCCCGCACGGGCCTGACCACAGCGAGCGCGTGCTCCAGAACGCCTTGGCCATAGGCCGGGAGCTGGGGGCGCGCCTCGACATACTCGCTCCGGCAGCCTTGCTCCACGACATAGGCCGACGTGCGGAAAGCCGCAGCAAGGGCCAAGTCTGTCATGCGGAGACCGGCGCGGACTTGGCCGCCTCCATACTGCGCAGGCTGGGCTACAGTGAGGACGACCAAGCGGCCATCTGCCACTGCATCCGCGCCCACCGCTTCCGTGGCCGCACCGAGCCGGAGAGCTTGGAGGCCAAGATTCTCTTTGATGCGGACAAGCTCGACTCCATCGGCGCGGTCGGCATTGGCCGGGCCTTTCTCTTTGCCGGGCAGATCGGAGCGCGGCTGCACAATGCCGAGCTGGATCATGAGACCACAGCCGCCTACTCCGGCGAAGACACGGCCTATCGGGAGTTTCAGGTGAAGATGTCCAGAGTGCGCGGCCAGCTCCTCACGCAGCCCGGACGCGCGGCGGCACGGCGGCGGCACGAGTTCATGGAGAGCTTTTTTGCCGAGCTGAATCTGGAAATCTACGGCGGCCTTGTCCTGCCTGAGACAGCGGCGGCGGAGAAGAAATGAACGGCCGCCTTTCGCCGCTGCCCAGCCTGAACACCCGCCCGGCGCAGTTGCAACGCCTCGTTCGACGCTTTTTCAAAACCTCGAGCGAGCGAACCAAATTCCCTCGAGCGAGCGAACCAAATTCCCTCGAGCGAGCGAACAAGCTTTCCTCGAGCGAGCGAACAAGCTTCCTTCGAGCGAGCGAACCAGCTTCCTTCGAGCGAGCGAATCAGATTCCCTCGCTCGAGCAATTTTTAAAACCTCGCCCGAGCAATTCTGAAAACCTCGCCCGAGCAATTCTGAAAAGCTCGGGCGACAATTTTTCAGCTCCTCGCCGCAGCCTTCCCTGCTCCGCCGCTTCTGCCCTATCTGACCAGCAGCGCGGCCAGCAGCTTGTTTCCTCCGCGCCACCTTTGCCAGATCATGCTCAAATCAGTTGTCTTTGACTGCGACGGAGTGCTGTTTGACTCCCGCGAGGCCAACCGGGTCTACTACAACGACCTGCTCGCTCATTTCGGCTGCCCGCTGATGGACGAAGCGGAGATTGAATATGTCCACATGCACAATGTGACAGACTCCATCCGCCACATCTTCCGCCAGCACAGCCATGTTGCGCTGGAGGCGGTCACGGCCCATGCCAGGGCACTTGATTACACGCCCTACCTGCGGCACATGCTGATTGCCCCGGACTTGAAAGACTTCCTGCGGATCATCGCCCCTCGCTGCCG
>NZ_JBLWEP010000052.1:0-2640 GCF_048287355.1 Candidatus Electronema sp. TJ | reverse complement strand
GCTGGAGGCCCGCTGGCATGTCTCCAGCTTTATGGACATCCTCGAACTGCCGCCCTTTGCGGCACTGGAGCTGCGCTCATGAAAAACACGCATGGAGGCAACCTGCACGACCTTGCGGCCCGCTGCGGCTGCAAGCCGGAAGAAGTGCTCGATTTCAGCGCCAACATCAACCCGCTCGGGCCGCCTGAGCAGCTCTGGCACGTGCTGGCGGCGCGGATGCAGGAGATAGTCCACTATCCTGACCCTGACGCGTCCGAGTTGATCAAAGCCATTTCCAACCGCCATCGGATCGCGTCTGGACAGATCATCGTCGGCAACGGCACCTCCGAGCTGCTTCACGCGGCTGTCCGCGCCTTCAAGCCGCAGCGGGCGGTAATTCCTGTGCCCGCCTATGTTGACTACCGTCACGCCTGCGCCAAGGCCGGGGTCAAGGTGCTGGCTGTGCCGCTGCCGGAGGAGGAGGGCTTTCAGCCAGACATGCGCGCCATCTACGGCATCCTTCGTCCAGGCGACCTGCTCATTCTCGGCCAGCCGAACAACCCCACCGGCAAGCTGACAGACCGGAACAAGCTGCTGGCCTTGGCCGACCGCTGCCCGGAGACGCTCTTCCTTGTTGACGAGGCTTTCGCCGGCTTTGTCGAGGGCTATGAGAGCGTGGCCTGCTGCCGGGAGAACATCATCACCCTCTGCTCTCTGACCAAGATCTACGCTGTGCCGGGCCTGCGTCTGGGCTTCCTTGCCGCTGCGGAGCAGCACTGCGAGACCGTCCGCAGCCAGATTGCGCCCTGGGCGGTGAACACGCTGGCCCAGGCTGCCGGAGCCTTTGCCTTGGGCGAGGAGGACTACATCCGTCAGAGCCGGGAAAGCGTGCGCCGCTGCCGGGAGCAGCTCTGCCGGGACATAGCCGCAGAGCTGCCGCAGATCCGGGTTACTGAGGGTGCGGCCAACTTCCTGCTCCTGCGCCTGCAAGAGCGGATCACTGCGGCCAAGCTGGCGGAAAGGCTGCTGCTGGATTTCAAGATCGCCATTCGCGTCTGCACAGACTACGAGGGCTTGGACAGCCAGTATTTCCGCATCGCAGTGCGTTCAGAAGAGGAGAACAGCCGCTTGGTCGAAGCCTTGCGGGCCGAGCTGATGCCCAGCAAGCAGCCGACGCATCAGAGCCGACGCAAGACCCCGGCCCTGATGCTGCTTGGCACTGGCTCAGACGTGGGCAAGAGCGTGATTGCCGCCGGACTGTGCCGGATGCTGCTGCAAGACGGCCTGCGGGTCGCGCCCTTCAAGGCCCAGAACATGTCCCTCAATTCCTGCGTGACCAAAGACGGCGGTGAGATAGGCCGCGCTCAGGCTGTGCAGGCTCAGGCCTGCCGTCTTGACCCGGATGTGCGCATGAACCCGATCCTGCTCAAGCCGAACTCGGAGCTAGGCAGTCAGGTTATAGTATTGGGCAAGCCGGTCGGCAACATGCGCGTGGCCGAGTATGTGCGCTACAAGGAGGAGGCCTGGCGGACAGTCTGCGCCGCCTACGACAATCTGGCCGCCAAGCACGACTGCATGATCCTGGAGGGCGCAGGCAGTCCGGGAGAAGTCAACCTCAAGGCGCACGACATCGTCAACATGCGCATGGCCCAGCACGCCCAAGCTCCGGCCCTCCTGATCGGCGACATAGACCGGGGCGGGGTCTACGCCTCCTTTGTCGGCCATGTCGAGGTGATGGTGCCGTGGGAGCGCAGGCTGCTGGCCGGTTTCATTGTCAACCGCTTCCGGGGCGATGCCTCGCTCCTGAGCGACGCGCACCGCTTTCTGGAGCGGCGCACAGGCAGGCCGGTCTTTGGCGTGGTGCCCTGGCTGCCTGAGCTTGGCCTGCCGCAGGAGGATTCGGTCGGCTTCAAGGCAGGCGTGTGCGACCGCCCGCAGCCTGCCGGGCCGCATATTGAGATTGCCCTGATTGACCTGCCGCATATCTCCAACTTCACCGATCTGGAGCCGCTGCTGGCCGAGCCGGATGTCTGGCTGCGGACTGTGCGGAAGGCTGAGGACTTGGGGCAGCCGGACTGCGTCATTCTGCCCGGCTCCAAGAATGTTCCGGCTGATCTTGCCTGGCTGAAGGCGGGCGGCTTGGACGAGGCTGTGCGCGGGCTGGCCGAGGCAGGCGCGGAGATCATCGGCATCTGCGGCGGCTTCCAGATGCTTGGTCATTCGGTGTCCGACCCGCACGGCTTGGAGGGGAGTCCAGGTAGCCTCAGCGGCGGCCTCGGCCTGCTCGATCTGAGCACCGAGCTGGCAGAAGAGAAGACCCTCAGCCGCAGGCGGGGCATTCATCTGCCTTCCGGCCAGCTTGTGCGCGGCTATGAGATTCATCATGGCCTGAGCCAGACGGCTGCGGCGGCACTGCTTTCCTTTGAGAGCGGCGACATCTGCGGCTGCGCGGACCGCAGCGGCAGAATCTGGGGCAGCTACCTGCATGGCATCTTTGATGCCGACATCTTCCGCCGCTGGCTGATCAACCGCCTGCGCCTGCGCAAGGGGCTGGCCGCCTTGGACGGCGCAGGAACACGCTATGACATCGAGCCTGCTCTTGACCGGCTGGCGGACGCGCTGCGGCAGCACTTGGACATAGACAGACTGCACCGGCTGCTG
>NZ_JBLWEP010000051.1:1654-13685 GCF_048287355.1 Candidatus Electronema sp. TJ | reverse complement strand
GGCGTGCAAAAGCTGGCGGAGTTCATGGCGGAGTTCGCCAAGAAGAACGGGTGATATCGGAGCAAGGGCAGGTGATGGCCTGCCTTTTTCAAACAGGGCTTCTTTTTTTGAAAGAGGCTGTCATTATTTTAAACTGAGGTCTCAGTTTAATAAACTGAATTATCATTTTCTTCCTAACGCCTGTCATTTTAACGAAATGAACCGTCATAGAAAGAAACTGAGATCTCATTTTTAAAAAGCGAGAGGTGTTAGGAAGAAAATCATGCCTCTTTTTCAGAAAAGAAACTGTTTGGTTATAACAAAGAAGGCATGATGTCCAAAAAGTGCTTACGGAGAAAAGCTGCTGCGCCTGACTTTTGTTGCATCGAGCGCTCCGCAGCATGGACAGCGGCAGCAGTTTGTTCACGGCAACAATACCCACAACGAGAAAAATTATAATGACAAATAAACAGTTAGTGCAAATTTCCCTGAAAAGTGGTAAGACCCTGTTGGTTGAAGCTGAGGGCGAGACCGTTCAGCAAGGCGGAAAAATGTCAGCTTCCCGTTCAAGCTCTTTGCAAGAAAAAGTTGCGAAGACATTTGACGATGCTCTGGAGACAACGAAAGAAGCGGCGGAAAGCATCATAGAAAAGCTGTCTGAGCTGAAGAACTCTCCGCAGGAAATAGATGTTGAGTTTGGCATTAAGCTGACTGCTGGATTGGGTGCGATTATTTCCAGCACAGGAGCGGAAGCAAACTTCAAAGTGACGCTCAAATGGAAGAAGGAGAATGCGAATGAGTAACACATTAGAGAAGTATTTGATTCGGATAGAAAATAGTTCTGGGGAAATTAAGGGGGCAGGTTTTCTTGTTAGCGCAATGGAGGCGGTGACATGCGCTCATGTGATCAGTGATTCTTTTAACGTTAAGAGGGAAACCTGCTTTGAGGCCCCGCAAGGTGTGCTTCATATCACTTTTCCATTCATCCATAAGGAAGTGCGATTGCAGGCGTACGTTGTCGGCTGGGATCATGCAAATGACATTGCAATTCTTAGACTGAAGAGCGTGCCGCCTGCCGCCGCTGAACCAGCCTGTTTCTCAGGGGAGAAAATCTATGCGCTAAGAAATCATCCTGTCAGAACGTATGGATTCCCGAATGGATATAACGATGGTGCTTGGTCGAATGATTGGAAGATAAAAGACAGAACGGCAGACAATCAGGTTCAGTTGGAAAGCGACATAAGCACTGGCAAGCCAATAGAGGGCGGATTCAGCGGCGCACCGGTTTTTGATGAGCAACTGAATCAAGTCGTCGGCATGATTGCTGCAACAGACAGAAACATTAACAGGAAGGTTGCTTTCATGATTCCAGCAGAGGCTATAGCTCGCGTTTGGCCAATTTTACTGGAAAAAGTGAACAGGAAACCATCTCGCTCTGAACGGGAAATATGTGAAGAATATTTGAAAGAATCTTTCCATGAGGATAACAAGTATGAACTTATATCGATATGCAGGAATAATTTTCCAGAAGTCGGAAGAACGATAAGCGATCAACATAGCATTGACAGGATTATATACTTGTTCCTCGGATACTGTGAACGTAGAACTGGATTTAGTGCGTTCTGGATTGCAATGAAAACAGTTGCGTCAAGCAGATATGAGAAGCTGTATTCTGAATGGGAAGAAAAATGCAAATAAAGCATAACATGAAAGAGGTAAAAAATGAATACTTTTGATCAAAACAAAGAAGAATCTGAGTTTGAAAGCGGTGCAAATGAGTCGTCAAGCGCGACTGATATCGCAAATAAAACTGTTCGCTCTCTAAGGGAGATATGCGAAGAATGTTTAAAGGTGTCGTTCTACGAGGATTCTAAAATAGAAATTCGTTCTCTATGTAAGAATAAATTTCCTGAGTTAGGACGAACAATAGGGAATGACGAACATATTGATAGGGTTATAGAAATAATTTTGTCATTTTTTGAAAAAAATAATAAATTTGATGAACTATGGGATGTTTTAAGAGACAAAAGGGAGAAACAATGTGAAAAATTTCAGGAAGAATGGGAAAGAGCAAAGAATAAAAATGCGGAAGACTCTTCCGCAAGATTTCATGAAGATCAAAATGCAGAGATATTTAAGCAGCAGTCTTCTCAGGATAAAAATGAAGATCAAAATATTGCTTCATGGTTTTTTAACAAACTGGATCGCAATCAGCAAAGCATGGTCATGACGACTGCTTTGTTTCAAGGAGTTGAAAAAAATATATTTAACGAGCTGGTCGCTGATGTTCAAGGCTGTCTTTATCCTATTGGTATCCACGAAAATGTTTCTAAAGAGGGACATCCTTATGAGGAAGAGCAGGAAAAGTCTGAAGATGAAAATAAAGATCAAAAAATTGATACACAGCCAAAATTAGATGATGAACAAGAACAGTTTGATTTAGCAAAAATAAAAATAGTCTCATCTTACAGATATAAAGAATATGGAAAAACAGATGTTGATATTATTATCTTTGAAAAACAAGGATACAGGAAAGATGTGCTGCAACTTCTCAGACACAACATATCCAGCAAGAAAAAAGATATATTTTATCTTATCTACATGTTAGGAAACGATGAAAGTTGGGAGAAAAGATCATGCGCAAGGAATGCTGTCGCTGCGCTGAGTGAAACGGATAATTTTAATGAGTTGGTTGAAGGGATAATTAAAAAATGGGCAAACAGCAACGATGCATTTGCGCAGAAAACAACCGCCGAGTCTTTATCGGCGATTCTCAGAGAAGGAAGGCACGAACAGGAAATTTTCAAGCTGCTAAATTCTTGGATAAATAAGAATAACAGAAGGCTCGTGATAACGAGGCTGCTGGTTTATTTTTTCATTGCTGACAAATTCCCAGAAGAATCTATGAAGGCGATAGAGAGCGCAGTTTACTCAAACCCTGATCATCTTCCTGTCAAGCTCAATGATATTGCTGTAAAAATATATAATAATGAAAGGAAAATATTTATATCTTATGTACGCAATTGGACGGGGTGCGATTCTGACGCGCTGCGTCAGCTGGCTGGCGCATGGTTCTTGCGCCTTGTCAGATTGAAGGATGCGGCGGCAGATCAAAGTTCAGAGAAACAAACAGTTGAAATTATCTCCGCCTTGTGGAAAGATTCACAGCTTGACGCTGCGGCAAAGGTCAGAGAATGGGCTGAAGAAACCTTGTCAGCTTTCGAGAATGATGAGCAGGAGCTGTTTGCAGTCGGCCAGAAGCTGTTTCACCAACTTTATCCGAACTGCCGAAAAAAACTTGATTATTACTTGCCCAAATGGCAAGGATACAGGGAGTACGCGCAAAAAAAAGCGGCGGAGCGAAGAAAAGGCTCCGTCGCACAACGTTCAGGAAAACAGGCCAACTTTTTCATGTTGATGCCAGAGGAGGCATAAAATCATGACTATAGAGAAATATATCGCTGACCTTCAATCGACAAAAACCTTCGGAGAAGGGCTTATGTCATGGAAAGAGTACAAGATAGAACCAAAGTGGTTTGGATTTCGTACTTTTATTCCTGATATTCCGAAAGCAGACGATGAACGGCATGTTGTCATCTTAAACTTTAAAGGAGGCTATCCGACCTTATGCAAGGTTTTAACAAAAGAGAGCGACAAGCCTGAAGGGATAAACACAACAGACTTAATTTTATTTATTTTTGTAAGCATAAAACCGAGAACAATGCATATTCCTTCTCCGCAAGCAAGGTATCAGCTTGGAGATGGCGAGAAAATTGATGCTGATATAAACATAACATATCGAGTGTCTGACGCTGAAGCATTTTGGAAAAGTGCATCCGATCCGCTTGCGCAATTCGAGGCGGCAGCAATCGATGCGGCAAAAAGATTTTTTCTTGGGATTACAAGCCAGTATCTCGTAAGAGAGCTTGGTGATTTAAAGAATTCTCTTGAAATTAACTTAAATGAATCACATATCAGTAATCCTAAAATAAAATTGGTTAAGGATAACCTGGAAGCCAGCGTCTCAAATCTGTCAAAAATTCCTGAGACCGGCTGCGGGATAGAAATCATCAAAGTTGCCGCTGATATTTATCTCAGCAAAACACTGGGCGAACATCTTGAAAGACTGCATGAAAGGATATACAAGCAGGATGGAATATTTGAAAGAAATTTTTCTCTGCAAGAAACGCTTCTTGACAGGAAGCAAACTGATATCGCGATTGATAATGATCAAACATTTGGAGCGGGCAAGCTGAAATATGTTGCAATGGCCTTAGACCCAAGACTACTTGAAAACTTTTATAATATGACTTTTGGTGAGGCTATGAAGAAAATTCACGAGGAAATAAAAAAACAAAAAGTTTCTTACTTGTCAGAGCAAAGAATGAATAAAATTTCAGCTCTTAAGGATATGATAAACATCGCACAAGAGGCAGGTTTTGACAAAGAGCAGATAGGTCAGATAAGAGATAAACTTCACGCTGAAATGATGCGTGACAAAGATGATAATGTTGAAATTTTTACTGACATGCAATATGTCAGAATGATTACTGATGCTGCTTTTAAAATTGAAGACAAGAAGCAAAGTACGGACGAGAAACAGGGCAGTTATAGCGGTGATAAAGAAGAGGTATGACGGTTAGCATCCTGTCAATATTTTTCTGCATAGCTGCTGTTGCAATCGCAGTTATTTCAGCTAATTATTTATCAGCATATCTAATCAACAATAAGATACCAATTTCTGTTACAAAGACTGATGATGTAAAAAAAACTAAAGGTATTCTTTTTTTAATTTTTTTGATATGCGCTTTTCTTATCGAAACAGTGTGTTATTTTTTTATCTGCAAACCTGAAACTGCTATTCTGCCAGCTCCAGCTCATCCAATTATCTCTCCGTCTGCACCTCTGGCAATAGAAATTCCTCAAGGACGGCTGACGGAAGAAAGCAATCGCCAAGAACGCCATACGCTGCTGCTGGAAGAAGAAAAACAGCTTGTCAGGGCACGTTTTGAGCATTGGCCGCTGGCAACGCTTCCTGTCTTGTCGGAACAAAAGTCAGAGCAGGTCGTTGTAAGACCTCCTTTCCCTCCTCTCCAACAAAAGCCCAACAAGGTGAGCAAAAACAGAAAAAATTTTCCCGACCCATTGCGCGGAAATGAACAGAATAATACTCTTCGTCAAAGATTCACTGATGTTAAAAGATATATTCTCAGCAAGATGGATGTGGGAGACAGGCAGGCCTTAAGCGATGCCATGAACATGAAAAATGACAATCAACATTGGACAAGCCAAACGACAGGGATATATTATCAGGTCAACACAATAAAGAAATATGGAGGATATTGTCAGGGATATGTTGTCTTGGCCGTCATTAACGGATGGAAATACAGCTATCGTGAACCTGCATCCAGCTGCCGCTGATCAGCCCCTCAAAAATTGAATGAACCTCACTCTTTCGCATCTGCTCGCCGGGTTGCTTCTGCTGGCTGCAGTCTGGTTTGCCGCCGCCCGCTCCGCGCTCTGCGTCTTGCGCAGAAAGAACGTTCCGCTTGATTCGGCCAAGGAGGTCAGCAGGATACTTTCCGCTGCTTTTTTTGTCATCTATCTTTGCTCCGGTGCGCTTGCCAGCCTTGCGCTTCCCCCTCAGGCGGCTGGATTTCTGCGCGGCATCCTGCCTCAAACTGCCCAAGTCGCGCCTGCGCCGCCGCTTGAGGAGCTGGAGCTGCCGCAGGGCAGAATGTCTGCCGAGCAGGATCGCGCTGAACGGCACCGGCTGCTGTCGGAGGCCGTCAAGGATCAGGAAACTGCTGCCCGGCAGGAGCAGGTCTATGTGGCTGCTGAAAGCATTTTCGGCATCAATGAGAGCGAGTCGCTGCGGTGGCAGCATGCTCTTCAAGAGACAGCGGCTTCGCAGCAGCAAACGCCATCGAGCACCGCAGTCAGCCCGGAGCTGCCGCAGCAGGAGGCTCCTGCGCGCGATGAGCGGGTTTCTGTGCAGGAATTGGTGCTGATCTCAGGCTCCATGCCGCTGCCAAGTGCTGCCCCGCCTGCTGCGTCGCCGCAACCGATACAACAGCAAGCGGCCAGCAGTGAAATAGAGCTGTCCGCCAAAGGCTTGCAGCTGCCTGCTCCTGCGGAGAACCGCAGCGCGGCTGCGCCTCCTCCAGTCGCGCCGCTTCTTCCGCAGCCCACGGCGCAAACACAGCCGCCAAGCCAGCCGGTTCAGACGCAACAGCCCGCGCCTGCGCTCCGGAATGTCCGCTGCGAGGAGATAAAAATCTTCATGGACGGAACCGATATCGACGTGCTGCGGGCGATGATCGCAAAACCTGTCGGCGGCAGTGATTCGTGGAAGGGTCTCAGAGGCAAATACACTGTCAGCAGAACAGGCCGCAAAGGTGGTTGCGCCGAATACACGCTTCAGGCGGATTTGCAGGGTTCTGTCCTACAATGCCGTCAGGTCTGCCAGAACATCGCTCCGCCGCCAAGTCAGTCGACGCAGACGCAGCAGCCCGCCTTCAGCGGCACTTCCGGGCGGCAGAGCGGCGGCAACGACAAGAACGTGATCCGCGAGGCGATGGACGACGCTGACGTGGACAAGTTCCTTGATATACTGGAGCAGGCGGAATCGACCGTGCCCCGTGTCTGGAAGAATCAGCGCAGCGGCAACCGCTACACCGTCACCCTGCTCCGCAGCCGGGGGCCATGCCGCGAATTTGACGTGCAGGCGATCATTCAAGGCGAGCCGTTGCGCTACCGCGAATCCAACTGCGACTGAGATGGAATATCAAGGCGCGGTCATCCGGCCTCCCAGCGAGGCGGATTCGATCATCCTGCAAGTCGCGGTCGGCTGCCCGCACAATAGCTGCACCTTCTGCGGGGCGTACCGTGCGCCGGAGCAGCAGTTTCATCTCAAGGACGCGGCACTTGTTGAGCGCGATCTGGAGTTCGCCGCGCAGCATTGCCGCAGGCTGAACGCCGTCTTTCTCGCTGACGGCGACGCGCTGATTATCCCGCAGCAGCGGCTGCTGTCCCTCTGCCGCCGGATTCGGGAGATGCTGCCTTGGGTGCGGCGCATCAGCCTCTACGCCAGCAGCCGCAGCATACTCAGCCGCTCGCCGGAGGAGCTGGCCGCGCTCAAGGCAGCCGGACTGGGGCGCATCTACATGGGCTTGGAAAGCGGCTGCGATCAGGTGCTGCGGGACATCCGCAAAGGCGCGGCTGCCGCCGAGATGGTCGCGGCTGGCCGCCGGGCGCGGGAGGCGGGGCTTTTTCTTTCAGTGACCTGCCTGCTTGGCATCGGCGGCGCGGCCCGCTCGCAGGAACATGCCGAAGCCACGGCGGCCGCGCTCAATCAGATGCAGCCGAACCAGATCGCCGTGCTGACCCTGATGCTCTTGGACAACACCGAGCTGGGGCAGGCGGCCAAGGGAGGCCGTTTTCAGCTGCCTGGCCAGCTCGCTCTGCTGCATGAGCTGCGCACGATGCTCGCCGTGCTGACGGAATGCCGCTGCCAGTTCCACGCCAATCACGCCTCGAATTATCTCAGCCTGACAGGCCGCCTGCCCAAAGACCGGGAACGCTTTCTCGCCCAGATCGGCTGCGCCTTGGCCGGAACAGCGCGTCTGAAGCCGGAATGGCTGCGCGGGCTGTGAACCATTTGCCCTGAGTCAATATGACCTCAAACAAGACGAAAACCGACCTGAAGAACCTCACCCAGGACGAGCTGGTGGACTACGCCGTCTCGCTTGGCCAGCCCGCGTTCCGGGGCCGCCAGCTGCTGCCGTGGCTGTACAAGCCCGGCATCGCGGAGTTCAGCCAGATGAGCGATCTGGCCAAGGAGTTCCGCGCTCTGCTGGCGGAGCAGGCCTGCATGAGCAGCTTCGCTGATCCCGTCACAGAAATCTCGGCGGACGGAGCGGTGAAGTTCGGCTTCCGGCTGGAGGACGGCCTGCTGATTGAGTCGGTGCTGATCCCGGAGGAAGACCGCAACACGCTCTGCGTCTCCTCGCAGGCGGGCTGCGCGATGCAATGCCGCTTCTGCCTGACCGGCCAGATGGGCTTCCGCCGCAACCTCAGCCGGGCCGAGATCGTCAACCAGATCTGCGCGGCGCAGGACTGGATGCGGGCCAACGCGGCGCATCTGCCCGGCCCGGAGCAGAACCTGACCAATCTCGTCTTCATGGGCATGGGCGAGCCGCTGGCCAATTTCGACAACCTGCTGGCGGCCCTGTCCATCCTCACCGAGCAGCGCGGCCTGGACTTCTCCGCCCGCCGGATCACCGTCTCCACCTGCGGCTTGGTGCCGCAGATGCTGGAGCTGGGCCGACAGACCACGGTCAATCTGGCCGTCTCGCTGCACGCGGCGGACAACGAGACCCGCAGCCGCCTGATGCCGGTCAACAAACGCTGGCCGCTTGAGGAGCTGCTGGCGGCCTGCAAGAGCTACTCCAACAAGAAGCGGCAGCGGATCATGTTTGAATACACGCTGTTCGAGGGCATCAACGACTCGGACGCGGATGCCCGCAAGCTGGCCGCACTGCTGCGCGAGGTGCCCTGCAAAATCAACCTGCTGGCCATGAACGAGGGCGGCGGCCTGCCCTTTCACAGCCCACCTTATGAGCGGCTGCTCCGCTTCCAGCAGATCCTCATGAACGCGCACTACACCGTCTTCATCCGCAAAAGCCGGGGCGCGGACATCTCCGCCGCCTGCGGCCTGCTGGCAGCGAAGAGCAGCGCGGTCGAGCCAGCTTCCTGCTGACAGCAAAGACTCAGGCGAACAGCTCCGCTCCCCGGAAGCTCTTCGCCTGCTGGTCTTTGGCGGAGAGGTTCGGCTCGCCCGTCAGCGGCCAAGCAATATTCAAGTCCGGGTCGTTCCAGATAATCGCTCGCTCATGCTCCGGAGCATAGTAGCTCGTGGTCAGATAAAGGAATTCCGCGCTCTCCGACAGCACAAGGAAGCCGTGCGCAAAGCCCTCCGGCACCCAGAGCTGCCGCTTGTTCTCCGCTGAAAGGATTTCCCCTGCCCATTGGCCGAAGGTCGGCGAGCTGCGGCGGAGATCAACCGCCACATCAAAGACCTCGCCCTGCACTACCCGTACCAGTTTGCCCTGCGGCTGCTGGATCTGGTAATGCAGGCCGCGCAGGACGTTCCTTGCCGAGCGCGAGTGGTTATGCTGCACAAAGGCAGTGTTCAGGCCGGTCAGCTGCTGCCATTGCCGCTGGCTGAAGCTTTCAAAGAAGAAACCTCGCTCGTCGCCGAAAACCTTCGGCTCAATCAGCAGGACATCAGGAATGCTGGTCAGCTGCACCTTCATGCGCGGTCTCCGTACATCTTTGCATAATAAGCCTGATAGGAGCCGTCCGTCACCGCCGCAGTCCATTCTCGGTTGTTCAGATACCAGTCCACGGTCTTCTCAATCCCCTGCTCAAAGGTCATCGTAGGCCGCCAGCCCAGTTCGTCAGCAATCTTGCTGGCATCAATGGCATAGCGGCGGTCGTGGCCAAGCCGATCCTTGACAAAGGTGATGAGCGAGCGGCGCGGCTGGCCAGAGGGCAGCGGCCCGGCCTTTTTGTCCAGCAGATCGCAAAGCAGCTGCACCACATGCAGGTTAGTCTTCTCGTTGTGCCCGCCGATGTTGTAGGACTCGCCCAGCCTTCCCTGCTCAATCACCCGGACGATCGCCTCACAGTGATCCTGCACATAGAGCCAGTCGCGCACGTTGCCGCCGTCGCCATAAACCGGCAGCGTCTTGCCGTGCAGGCCGTTGTTGAGCATGAGCGGAATGAGCTTCTCCGGGAACTGGTACGGCCCGTAATTGTTCGAGCAATTGGTGATCAGCACCGGCAGGCCGTAGGTGTGGAAGTACGCCCGCGCCAGATGATCAGACGAGGCTTTGGAGGCGGAGTACGGCGAGCGCGGATCGTAGGCAGTCTCTTCGGTGAAGAAGCCGGTCGCGCCAAGCGAGCCGAAAACCTCGTCCGTGCTGACGTGAAGAAAGCGGCAGCCTTCGCTCCTGCCTGCCCAGTGCTTCTTAGCCGCCTCCAGCAGGGTGAAGGTGCCGACGATATTGGTTTGGATGAACTCTGCCGGGCCGGTGATCGAGCGGTCGACGTGGGATTCGGCGGCGAAATGGGCCACCGTGTCAATCTTGTGCTCGCGGAAGAGCCTGTCCAGCAGCACCGCGTCGCAGATGTCGCCTTTAACAAAGACATAATTCGGGTGGCTGCTGAGATCGGCCAGGCTCTGCAAATTGCCCGCGTAGGTCAGCTTGTCGAGATTGATCACCCGCCAGTCCGTCTTTTCCGCCAGCAGCAGGCGGACGAAGTTCACGCCGATGAAGCCGCAGCCGCCAGTGACCAGCACTGTTTTTGCCATGTTGCGCCTGTTGTCTTGCAGGGGCAATCCCCTGTGATTGCCTGAACTGTCTGTCATGAGACCAGCAAGGGCAGGCACAGGGGCCTGCCCCTACGGAACTATGTGCCGAACACTATAAAACATCAGCGGCGCGGCTGTCAAACAGCTTGCGGCGGCCTGATCAACTGTCTCAGCCTGATTCAGGCGGCAGCTCGTGCCGATGAGGATACGGGCGGCTCGCCCGTGCTCAGAAAAAACCCTCGAGCGATCTCGTCAGAAACCCTCGCTCGATCTCGTGCAACGCCCTCGCTCGATCTCGTACTAAAGCATCGAGCGAGGGCGTGCTATGACATCGAGCGAGGGAGCAATACGGCATCGAGCGAGGCTTTTCAGAAAGCTCGCCCGATGTTTTTC
Organism: Candidatus Electronema sp. TJ; assembly: GCF_048287355.1. Taxonomy (NCBI): domain Bacteria; kingdom Pseudomonadati; phylum Thermodesulfobacteriota; class Desulfobulbia; order Desulfobulbales; family Desulfobulbaceae; genus Candidatus Electronema; species Candidatus Electronema sp. TJ. The sequence continues at coordinate 2,935 of NZ_JBLWEP010000051.1, read as the reverse complement.
CGGGAGCAGCAGAGAGGGGTGATGCTGTTGTCTGATATCAGACAGGAAAGATTGCGTCAGCGGTGGAGCAGCGCGATCTTCTCAAACATCTGCGCCAGGCCGATGCAGAGGGAGAACGCGGCGTTGACTGGCAAGTTGACTTTGCAGCAGGCATCAAAGAGGATGCTCAGGCTGGAGTCCAAGCCATCTTCAGCGGCCTGCCAGCAGATGAGGATCGGGAAATGCGGGAGGGGATGCAGGATCAGGGAGGTGTCGGCCTCAAAGCCAGCAGCCTCTGTGCCCTGAAACAGCTCGGCCAGATCGTGCAGCAGGCCGGGGTGCGCGTCGGCAAGCCTTTTCAAGACCAGCTCGCAGCGTTTGCAGAAGAGATTGTGCACGTCCAAGCCGCCCGGCAGGTCGCGGAAACTGATCCATGCGCCTGTCGGCAATTGATGCTGGCTGCTGACGGCATAGGCGAGCAGAGGATATTGCACCCACGGCATGACGTGGCATTCCGAGCGCATCCGGCCTTGGCAGTCAATCTCGAACGCCTTGCCAAAGGAGGGGAGGAGGAGTCTGCCGTCCTTGACCGCCGCGCCGATGCGCGGAGCAATGACAGCGAAATCCAGCCTGGCGAGCTGCTCTTCCAGCCCGCTGAGGTCTTTGGCAAACTTGTAGAGTTCCTGCTCTGGTGCGCCGTGCAGCGTGGCTGTCAGCCGTTCCCGCGTTGCTTCGTCAAGCAGGGGGCAGTCGGCAAGCGGTTTCTGTCCGCAAGCGGCGGCAGCGGCAAAGGCAAGGCAGGAAGGCAGCTGGCAGCGGCCGCAGTTGCTCTTCGCTAAAGCGCGGTAAATTGCAAGATGCGGGGCAGCCATGGGCAGGCGTAAAAAAAAGAAAGGAGCCGCAGGCGCGGCTCCTTCAGTTCGTCCGGGCGAATCAGACTTCGCTGACGGTGATGGCTTCGAACTCACAGACCTCGACGCAGGTCTCGCAGCCTAAGCATTCATCCATGTTCACCGGATCGGATTTTCCGTCAACCAGCTCCAGCACGGAGGCCGGGCAGCTGCCGATGCATTCTTCACAGCCTGTGCATTTGTCTTTGTCAACAACTACTTCAAACATTTCATTCTCCTTGAGTGGTGGCGGGTTCAGCATAAACCCTTTTGTCAAAAAACAGCCTGATTGCTTCCTTTTATACAGTCAACTCGCGGTGGCGGCAAGACGAAATAGCCGGGGATGAAAAATATCGCCGGACAACAGCTTCGCCCGACGGAAATTCTGCTGAAAAGTTGAACTTCATCCTCT
>NZ_JBLWEP010000051.1:0-1352 GCF_048287355.1 Candidatus Electronema sp. TJ | reverse complement strand
GTGAAAAAAATTGTATAGCCGCAAGAAACTTAACTTGACTCTTGCCGGGAAGTATCATATTTTGTATTCATCAGGGTTAATATTTTGTTTGGTCGGGGCTGACCTTAACACAAACTTGAAAGGAGATGGAACATGAAGAAAGTGCTTGTTGCCGGCGCTGCTTTGATGCTTGCCTGCTCCGCCGCTGAGGCGGGAGTGAACATCAGCGGCGATGCTCGCGTGAGCTACATTGGGAAACAGGATTACCTGCGCACTGCAACCAGCGCGAACGGGTATGATGATTTCTTGGAGTCCCGCGTCGGGCTGAATTTCGAGGGCAAGGCTGCTGCTGACAAAGTAACGGCCAACGCCCGCCTTTATTTTGACGGCTACGGTTTTGAGGATGATGCGCCGTGGAATGGCGAGGAGCGCACTGAGCTGTCTGTTGACTATGCCTATCTGACTGTTCCGATGGGCGATTGGACGATCAAAGCGGGTCGGGTCAATTCTGACTACTCCAAGTTCTTCTCTTGGAACATCCGTCCGACCCGCCTCATCGCCACCTACAAACAAGGCAATCTGAGCGTCACCCCCTTTGTCGGTGTCCGGGCAGAGGCTTCCACGGACAAAGATGTGTGGAATGACAACGACTACATGGAGTACGGTCTTGTTATCAAGACCAAGCTGCCGAGCGCATGGAACTTGGCTGGTTATGTCCGCTATGATGATGATCAGAGAGAAGAGAACTCATCATGGGTAGGTCTCACGGCCTCTGGAACAGATGCTGCGGGAAAGCTTATTACGGCCACTATTCCAGTGCTGGTCACCGGACCGCATAAGGACAAAAGCGGTGTCATCGCTGATGTGTTCCTGAACAACGATGGCGCGAACTGCGACTTTGGCTTCCATGCCGAGCTGGCTTACAAGGCCGCCGACGTGCAGGGCACAAAGGATGATGGCATGGGCGGCTATGTGATGCTCTCCAAGAAGATGAGCGACCGTTTCACCCCGGCAGTGCTGGCGGGCATGACCAAAGACGGTTTTGTTGCTGACAATGACTTTGGTTTCATCATGGTCGGCGGCGAGCTGTCCACGCAAGTCATGCGGGTTGGTCAGGGCGGCGATCTGCTCTTTGGTGCCTTGGTTGCCAACTATGCAGCCAGCGACCGTCTGACACTGACCGGCAACCTGCTCTATGCGGACTTCGACAACGACGATGCGGGCACATTGGACAATGCTATCGAGATTTCCGGTGTTGCTGCTTACGCGCTGAACGAGTCCACCACCCTGAGCTACAAGGCTGGTTATCTGACCCCCAGCGTTGTTGACGGCGGTGGTGTTGCTGAGGATGCGTATTTTGCCCATCTGCTCCG
>NZ_JBLWEP010000050.1:0-13776 GCF_048287355.1 Candidatus Electronema sp. TJ | reverse complement strand
ACCCGCTCCATCGCTGCTGTCAGGATGAGAGCCTCCTTGCCTGCCTCCAAGCTGCCAAGTGCTTTGTCCAAGCCCAAAGCCGCTGCCCCGCCCAGCGTGGCCATAGCCAGTAACGTCTCCGGCGGAACGCTTGGCTGCTCCTCCGCCAGCAGGCGCAGTTCCCGCCAGACAGACAGCTGCGGGTTGCTGGCCAAGCTGTCTGTGCCAATGGCTGGCAGGATGCCCTGCCGCAGCAGGCTGGCCAGCGGAGCCTTACCAACGCCCAAGCTGCGGTTGCTGCCCGGACAGAGGCAGACCTTTGCGCCTGACGCGGCGAGCAAGGCAATTTCCTCCTTATCTATATGCACGCAGTGAACGCAGAGCGTGCGGCTGTCCAAGAGACCGTGTTGATGCAGATAATGAACAGCCCCGCCTGCTTTGCGCATGGGCTGGAACGTGCCATCCCATGCGCCCCGCTGCTCAAGAAAGACGCGCAGCTCGCCTTGACCGCTGAGCAGCAGCTCTATTTCCGCTGTTGACTCTGCGGTGTGGATGGGAAAGATGTGGCCAAGCCGCCTCGCCCGCGCTTTCAGGCCGCGCAGCAAGAGAGGATGGGTTGAATACAGCGCATGGCCGGTGCAGGGCTGCTTGTCACTTTCCTGCTGAAGGCGGAGCAGGGCTGCCTCCGCGCTGTCTGTGCGCAGGCTGAGATATTCCTTGAAGACCAGCAGCCTGGTGCTGAACTCCGCTGCAAGAAGCTGGCTGGTCAGGCCGCTGTTAGAGATGTCGGCAAGGACGGCAACCCCTTCAGCCTGCTGCTGCGCCAGTGCCTGCCGCGCTGCCTGAAGAATGGCCGCATCATCGGCGGAGGCTTGGCTGCGTGCTGCCAACAGTCTTTCTATCCAAGCGGGAAAAGAGGGCGGCGCAGGCTGCTGCCCAAGCTGGCTAAGATGCGACAGCTCAAGGTGCGCATGGGCGTTGATCAGGCCGGGGAGCAGCACACAGTCCGGGTGCTCAATCACCTGCGCACCGGGCCAGCTCCGCCTCACTTCGCGGAAAGGGCCGACCGCTGCTATGCGTCCTGCCTGCACAGCAATGCCGCCGTCCGCAACAGGCGGGCTGGAGACTGGCAGCAGCCAAGGAGCGCGGCGGATGATCATCGTAGGGCCGGTTCGCGAACCGGCCTTACCGTTCCTCAATTCCTTCTTCGTCAGGTCAACCAATGGCATCAGGCAAGCAGGGGTTCGTCCTAGAATGAGGAGGGCAGACGCAAAGGTTGCAGGAGAAACATTTCACACTGCTCCAGCTATAGCAGAAAAAATCTTTCCTGCAAGCGTCTTTTTTGCTATGATCAGAGCTTTTCTGACAAGCTGGCCGACAATGAGTCATATATATGACTCGGCAGGTACCAACCATATGGTACTGAGAGTTGCAACCGTATGGTACCGAGAGTTCCAACCATATGGTACTGAGAGTTCCAACCGTATGGTACTGAGAGTTCCAAACATATGGTACCGAGAGTTCCAACCGTATGGTACTGAGAGTTCCAACCATATGGTACTGAGAGTTCCAACCATATGGTACTGAGAGTTCCAAACATATGGTACTGAGAGTGTCATACCTATGACTCCTGTATTTTCCACCGCTGACCAAGCAGACACGCATGAGCCTGCGCAGAAGACTGAAAAGGATTCTCACCCCCATCTCGCTGCCGGTGCTGTTCTTCGCCGCCGCCATCCTGCTCGGCGCGGTGCTGCTGCACGCGCCCTTCAGCTGCGGCGCGGGCCGGGTCTCCTTCCTTGACGCGCTCTTCACCTCGACCTCAGCCGTCTGCGTCACCGGCCTGGCAGTGGTTGACACCGGCACAGCCTACAGCCGCGCCGGGCAAGTCATCCTCATGCTGCTGATTCAGGGCGGAGGGCTTGGCATCATGACCTTCTCGACCTTGGCCTTGTACTTGTGGAAGAAACGGGTCTCTCTGACGGACAAGATCGCGGTCGGCCAGAGCATACTCAACAACGCCAACTTTCATCTTGGCAGATTCCTCATCCAAGTCTTCGCTCTCACCCTGCTGATCGAACTCTGCGGCGCGGTGCTCCTGTTCATCAGCGACCCGCAGACCTTCTCGCCTTTCTACGCCCTGTTCCACGCGGTCTCAGCCTTCTGCAACGCCGGATTCGCTCTGCATCCAGACAACTTTATCCGTTATCAAGACAACTGGCCGGTCAACCTGACGATCATGGCCTTGATCGTGCTTGGCGGCCTTGGTTTCTCTGTGATTATTGAAAGCTCGTCCTTTGCCTGCGCACGCCTGCGCAGCCGAAGAGCCGTGTGGAAAGACGAATGGTACAACAGCCTCGTGCTCAAGACCTCGCTCTTCCTTATCGCCGCTGGCGCAGTGTCTCTTTATGTGGCGGAATTCGTCGTTCGTAAGCCCTATCTCCCTGCCAGCGAGGCCGTGCTGGCCTCGCTCTTCCAATCCGTCACCTGCCGGACAGCGGGCTTCAACACCCTGAACATTGCCGCCATGACCGATGCTTCGCTGCTCTTCATGATCCTGCTCATGTTCATCGGCGGCGCGCCCGGCTCCTGCGCAGGCGGAATCAAAGTGACCACCTTCCGGGTCTTGCACTCGTTCATCATGGCCCAGCTCAGAGGTCGGCATCAGGTGACGCTGGGCAAGTACGCGGTGGACAGCGAGTCGGTCAACAGTGCCTTGACCCTGCTTTTCTTCTCAGTCGCCTTGCTCTTCTTCAGCGTCATTGTCCTCAACTTCACCGAAGGCGGCGAACTCTCGCATCAGCAGACGCAGGGCCGCTTTCTTGAGCTGCTCTTCGAGGCGGTCTCGGCCTTTGGCACAGTCGGCCTGAGCGCGGATCTCACCCCCAAGCTCTCGCCCGGCGGCAAAGTGATCATCATCTGCCTGATGTTCATTGGCAGGCTTGGCCCGCTGGTGCTGCTCGGCTCGGTGCAGTCCTTCGGCACCAAGCTGCTCTACTCCCGTCCTGAAGAGAAGCTGTCTATTGGTTGAACCCGGAGCATCATGAAACTGCAAATCGGCATCATAGGCTTGGGCAAATTCGGCCTCAAGTTCGGTCAGACCCTGGTCAGCCTTGGCCATGAGGTCTTAGGCATAGAGACTGACCCGGACAAGGTCAAGAACGCGCAGCACATTCTCACCCAAGTCTTCCTCACCGACGCGATGAGCCGCGAGGCGCTGGAGCAGATCCGCATTCAGGACTTGGAGCACGTCTTAGTCAGCGTCGGCGACTCCATCGCCGCCAGCGTGATGATCACCATGTATCTGAAGGAGCTGGGCGTGCCCAAGGTCTGGGTGAAGGCAATCAACAAAGACCACGAGAAGCTGCTCCACAAGATCGGCGCGGACGAAGTGGTGATCCCGGAGTTCATGGCCGCCAAGCAGATCGCCAGCCGTATTGCCATGCCCGGCTTTATTGAGTATCTTTCCTTTGACCGTTCCATGGCGGTGAAGGAGTTCACTGTCAAACGCTGGGCAGGCAAGAGCCTGATCGAGCTGAACCTGCCCAACAGCTTCGGCATCCAGATCATTGCTGTGCGTCGGAACGGCAGCAAAAAGTATGAGTACATCCCCAAGGCTGACGAGCTGTTCCAAGAGGGAGACAACTTTGTCGCCATCGGCAAGATTGCCCAGATGACGAAGATCGTGCCCTGAGCAGGCGGCGGATTCTCTCGCTTGGCCGCGCCGCTCATGCTATAATGGCTGGGACGACAGAAGCAGATATATGTTCGGCATCTGGAGGATGAGCGCAGGAACATGAGCGAGAACGAGGGGGAAACGAGGGTAAAGTCTTTCTGGCAGCGGCTGCGGCCCTTGTTCCGCGCCGCGCCGGACACAGCTCAGGAGCTGGAGCATGAGATACAGGAGCTGCTGGAGGACGGTGAAGAGCACGGCCTGATCAGCAGCCACGAAGAGCAGCTCATCAACTCCATCTTCAGCTTCCGCGCCACGGTGGCCTCGGAAGTCATGACCCCGGCAGCGGAAATCATCTCCGCTGACCTCAGCAGCTCGGTGGAAGACATAAGCCAGCTGATCTGCAACGAGGGCTACACCCGCATCCCGCTCTTCAGCGGCAGCCCGGACAACATCGTCGGCATTGTCCACGCCAAAGACCTGCTCCGCATCCTCAGCAGCGGCAGCCCGGCCAAGCTGGAAGAGCAGCTCAACCCGCCGGTGCTGGTGGCGGAGTCGAAGCCGGTCACCGAGCTGCTCCGCGATTTTCAGTCCGGCAAGAACCACATGGCCATTGTCACCGACGAGTTTGGCAGCGTCCGGGGCTTGGTCACGCTGGAAGATGTGCTGGAGGAGATCGTCGGCGAGATTGATGACGAATACGACCAAGGCGGACGGGAGCTGATGCTGGAGGTGGACCGCCAGACTGTGGTCGTGGATGCCCGGATTGACATTGAGGCGGTGGAGCGGCATTTTGACTGCCTGCTGCCGGACGGCCCCTACGAGTCGGTGGGCGGCCTGCTCATCCATCTGCTCAACCGGGTGCCGAAACAGGGCGAGAGCGTGACAGCCCAGCCCCTGACCTTCAAAGTGCTGACCTCGACCCCGCGCCGGGCACGCACTGTGCGCATCCGCAAGCTATGAGTGACGAAAAGCCCCTGAACAGAATCCTGACGCTGGCCGCTCCCGCCGCTTCGGCCCTGCTGCTGACGCTGGCCATGCCTGGCCTGACCGGCTGGTGGCCGCTGCTCTTTGTCGCCTTGCTGCCGCTGCTCTGGGCGGCGCGGCAGCTGTCTCCATCCCAGAGCGTCTGCATGGGCATGGCCTGTGGCATTCTCTATCACGCCGGCCTGATGTACTGGATAGTCTTTGTCCTGAACCATTACGGCGGCATGCATGCCGCCGTAGCGGCGGCGGCCATGCTCCTTTTGGCCGCATACATGGCGGGGTACATGGGATTCTTCTGCTGGGCCATCTCGCGGCTGACGGGCGGGCCGGGACAAGGCTCCGCCTCTGTCATTCTGCTGACCGCGCCTGCGCTCTGGGTCGGCCTTGATGTGGTGAAGGGGTTTCTCTTCTCCGGCCTGCCGTGGATGGACCTCGGCTGCGGCCTGCACCGGCAGCCTTTGCTGATCCAGTCTGCCGACTTGGGCGGACATCATCTTGTCACGTTCTGCGTTGTTCAAATCAACGCCTTGATTTTCTGGCTTGCAGACAGAATGCTGAACCGCAGCCGCGCCAAGGAGCTGCGGCGGCATTCCCTGTACCCGCTGGCTGTTTTCCTCCTGCTGTACTGCGTCGGCGGCTACTCCATGTTCCGCTGGCGGCAGATCGAGGCGACAGCAGCATCAGCCGGACAGGCGGTTGTGACCGTGGTGCAAGGCAACATTGATCAAAGCGAGAAATGGTCTCCGGCCCACAAAGAAGAGACGGTGCGCAAGTACCTCGCTCTCTCCAAGCGGAATTTCCGCAGTGACCGCCCCATGGATCTGCTGGTCTGGCCTGAGACCGCCCTGCCTTTCTATCCTTCGCGGGACACGCTGATGCACCAAGTGCGCGGCTTCGCCCGCGACCGGCGGGTTCATATGCTGGTCGGAGCACCCTATTTCACTGTGCTGCCGGAAAAGAAGAGGCCGGTGGAGTTTTTCAACAGCGCGTTGATGCTGGATTCCGATGGCCGTTTGACAGAGAGATATAACAAGCAGCACCTGGTGCCCTTTGGCGAATATGTCCCCTTGCGCGATTATCTTTGGTTTGTCAAGCCCTTGGTGGAGCTGATAGGCGACTTCATACCAGGAACGTCTTCGGATCCGATGGAGGCGGAACAGATCAAGGCCGGAACGCTGATCTGCTTTGAATCCATCTTCCCGGAAATCGCCCGGAAGACTGTCGCGCAAGGGGCCAACCTGTTGGTCAATCTGACCAACGACGCATGGTACGGGCGTTCCAGCGCACCGCATCAGTCTTGGGCGATGACTGTGATGCGGGCGGTGGAGAACCGGCGCAGCGTAGCGAGGGCTGCCAACACCGGCATCAGCGGCTTTGTCGCGCCGACCGGGGCTGTCATTGCTGAGTCAGCACTGTTCGAGGATGCCGCCCTGACAGAATCGGTTCCCCTGCTCACGGAGCAGACCTTCTTTGTCAAAGGCGGTCATTGGTTCGGTCATGTCTGCCTTGCCCTCAGCGGAATATTTCTTCTCATAAATAGTTGGCTGACAAGAAAGCAGCGGAAGCGCGGAGGTGGCAAGCGGTGAGCAAAGAAAAAGAATATGTCGGCGTGAGCCAGTGCGGCGACGGCACGTGGCAGTATTCAGTGCGCAAAGCCAGCGGCAAGATCAAGACTGCGGACGGTTTCAGCACGGCCAAGGTGGCGGCCCTGCTGCGGGACGAATACATCATCCGCCACCAGCTGGACGAAGAGCGCAACTTCACTGTCAGACGGATGGCGAAGATGCGCAATGAGGCCTACGAGCAGATGTTCGGCAGGCAGGATTAAATGACTACGCTACAATTCAGGAGAATGCAAAACAATGGCTGATTTGACCGAGACTGCGGAACTGCGGCAGAAGATACAGGCGTTGAAAAACAAGATGCTCGCGCTGAAGGAGCATCTTTGACTTGGACAGCAAAAAGCTGGACATTGAACGCTTGGAGTCGGAGTCGCTGGAGCCGGATTTCTGGAACGATCAGCACAACGCCAAAAAAGTGCAGCGGCAGCTCGGCCAGCTGCAAGATGTGGTCGGCGGCTGGGAGCTGCATTATCGGCATGTTGAAGAGGCGGAGCTGCTCTTGGACATGGCGGTGGAGGAAGGCGACGCGGAGGCCCTGAACGAGGTCGAAGCCTCGCTGGGGCGGCTGGCTGCGGAGGTCGAGGCCACGGAGCTGGAGTGCATGTTCGTTGGCGAGCACGACAGCTGCAACGCCCTGCTCACCGTTCATGCAGGCGCAGGCGGCACTGAGTCGCAGGATTGGGTGAGCATGTTGTTGCGCATGTACCTGCGCTGGGCCGAGCTGCACAGTTTCAAGGCCGACATTCTGGATTATCTGCCCGGCGATGAGGCGGGCGTGAAGTCGGTCACGGTGCTGATCAGCGGCAAGAACGCCTACGGTTACACCCGCTCCGAGGTCGGCATCCACCGTTTGGTGCGCATATCCCCCTTTGACGCATCGGGCCGTCGCCACACTTCCTTCGCCTCGGTGATGGTGCTGCCGGAACTGGATGACACTATCGAGATAGACATCAACGAGAAAGACTTGCGCATAGATACCTACCGCTCAAGCGGCGCAGGCGGCCAGCATGTCAACAAGACCGACTCGGCCATCCGCATCACCCATCTGCCCACGAATATTGTCGTGCAATGCCAGAACGAGCGTTCGCAACTCCGCAACAAGGAGATGGCGATGAAGATGCTGATGGCCAAGCTCTATGACAAGCAGCAGCAGGAGAACTTGCAGGCGCAGGAGAATCTGCACGGGGAAAAGAAGGATATTGCCTGGGGCAGCCAGATACGCTCCTATGTCCTCCAGCCCTACCGCCTGATCAAAGACCACCGCACTGGCGTGGAGGTCGGCAATGTGGACGCTGTGTTAGATGGCGAGCTGGATCAGTTCATTAAGGCCTTCCTGCTCTGGCAGCCGCGTTAAGCGATGCCGCTGCTGACCAGCCTGCTCATTCTGATCGTCGCGGCGCGGCTGCTGGGACAGATTTTTCAGCGCTACGGCCAGCCTTCCATAGTCGGGGAGATGCTGGCCGGAGTGCTGCTGGGGCCGAGCGCACTCAATCTGATCCACGCCAACGCCGCGCTGGCGAGCATCTCCGAGTTCGCCGTCTTTCTGGTGGTGCTCTCCGCCGGGCTGGAGATGAATTTCAAGGATGTCTTCAACGCTCTGTTCAGCCGGGGCATCGTCATTGCCATCCTCGGCTTTGTCCTGCCCTTTGCCGCTGGCGCAGCTGTTGGCGCAGCCTTTCAGCTTGATGTGATGCGCACCGTCTTTCTCGGCCTCTGTGTCTCCATCACTGCCTTGCCGGTCACTGTGCGCATCCTCCAGAGCTTCAATCTGCTCAATTCCGACATTGCCCGTTATTCAGTGGCCACGGCCATATTCAACGACGTGGCCGCCCTGCTGGTGCTCGGAGTGATTCTCAACCTGCCGGAGCAGCCCTCTCTGCGGGCCATTGCGGTTTCTGTCTTCGGCACGGGCTGGAAGTTAGTCGCGCTGGGTGCGCTTATCCTCGGTTTCAACTGGCAGCTGGAGCAGCTGCCCAAGCGCGGCATACACATTGAGAAGGTCTCGGAGAAATTAGTCGAGATCGTCGGCGGAGAGGCCCTCTTCGGCATACTCGCCCTCTTTGTGCTCGGTTTCGGCTCGATCAGCGAGATGCTCGGCTTTCATTTCGTCATCGGCGCATTCTTCGGCGCACTGCTGATAGACCGGAAGTTCTTCCTCGCCTCGCGCTACCATGAGCTGGACCTCACGCTGCGCTCGCTCACCGAAGGCTTTCTGGGGCCAGTCTTTTTTGCTTATCTGGGCTTGGAATTCGATATTGACGCGCTCAGACCGCTCGGCTTTGTCTTTGTCGTGCTGGCAATCTCCATTGTCTCAAAAGTGCTGGCCGGCTGGCTCGGCGGCCTGATCATTCAGCTGCCGCAGGCTGAGGCCCTCGGCATCGGCATCATCCTCAACGGGCGCGGGGTGATGGAACTGGTCATCGCCAGCATCGCCTATGAGCGCGGCTTCATCAATCAGGGCCTCTTCTCCACCCTTGTCCTGATGGGCGTGGTGACAACAATGATCACCCCGCTGCTTTTCCGCAGATGGATACTGCCCAACATAGAGAAAGAATCCGCGCCATCGCCATGAATCCAGTCCTGACCTCCATCCTCCTGCTGGCGTGCAGCAATGTCTTCATGACCTTCGCCTGGTACGCCCATCTTAAGGAGCTGCACAGCAAGCCATGGATCGCCGCCGCTCTGTTCAGCTGGGGCATCGCCCTGTTTGAATACCTTCTGCAAGTCCCGGCCAACCGCATCGGCCACACCGTCCTCAGCGTGGGACAGCTCAAGATTATTCAGGAGGTGGTCACGCTGACAGTCTTCCTGCCCTTTTCGGTCTTTTACCTGAAGGAATCCCTGAGGCTGGACTACCTCTGGGCGGGCCTCTGCCTCATCGGGGCAGTGTATTTCATGTTCCGGGCGAAGCTGTAGGCAACGCATAAACTTGATGTCAGGGCTTCTGCCGCTTTCCACGATCTGTTGCGCCGCCGTTTTGTCCATCAGGAGGGCCGCCACCTGGTCTGCCCAGCCAGCCTCGATGTCTAAACAGGCGGCATATCTTTCACCCTATAAAAAGGGCACCATTTTGACTCTCAAAATGGGAGTATTTTGACTCCCAAAATGGGTACATTTTGACTCCCAAAATGGGGGTATTTTGATTCTCAAAAAAAACGGCATGTATCAACGCATGTACGGCCTTCCGCCAAAACTGCAAACCTTCTGACGCATGAATCCTCCCCAGCCCCCATATCTCAACTATCTCCCCACCGCCCTGAAGAACAGCATCAGCCGCCTGCACGAGGAGAAGCAGGCATGGATCAGGCAGCCGAAAAAGGGCTTTCTCCGCTACCGGGAGCCGATGGAGGCTGCGGCACGCCTGCGGGCCTCCAGCCTTGACCTGAGCGGCGACGTGGTGCGCATCGGCAGCCGCGCTGACCTCAGCGACAGCGAATATGAGCAGGCAATGCATTTGCTGCGGAACTTCATGCCGTGGCGGAAAGGGCCGTTCTCCATCTTCGGGATTGATATAGATGCGGAATGGCAAAGCTGGCGCAAATGGAACCGCCTCCTGCTCGCTCTGCCTGATCTGAAAGACAAAGTGATTGCTGACGTGGGCTGCAACAACGGCTACTACATGTTCCGCATGGCCGCCCATGCGCCGCGCATGGTGCTCGGCTTGGAGCCATACGCCCAGCATTATTTCACCTTCACCGCCCTCAACCGCTTTGCCGGGCTGGAGAATCTCTTCATTGACCTGCTCGGCATCGAGCATCTGCCGCTCTTCCCAGACTGCTTTGACGTGATTTTCTGCCTTGGCATCCTCTATCACCGGCCTTCGCCCATTGACGCGCTGCGCGAGCTGCACACCGCCCTCAAGCCGGGCGGCTGCCTGCTGCTGGAGTCGCAGGCCATCAGCGGCGAGGAGCCGGTGGCCCTGTTCCCGGAGAAAACCTATGCCAAGGTGCCAGGAACGTGGTTCGTGCCCACACCTTCTTGTCTGCGCAACTGGCTGCTGAGGGCTGGATTCACAGAGATTGAATGCTTCTGCCAGCATCCGATGAGCGGCGAGGAGCAGCGGCGGACAGACTGGATGCTTTTTGAATCCTATCAAGATTTTATTGACAAAACCAACCCGCTGCGTACAATAGAGGGGTATCCCGCCCCGTGGCGGGTCTTCTTCAAAGCCAGCAAGGCGGAACCGAGACACCACGCCTGTCCCCTGCGGCGCAACCCATAAATCTCATATTCATTCAAGGTGATTTGCATGAAAGCGGCAGAATGCACATTATATCATGGCGGCCTGAAAGGCGCGGAAACCATGTTTGGCGAACTGGCCGAGCAGCACGGAGTTGGCGAGGTCATCTTCACCTTTGAAGGCCACCGTCTCAACCGCGACCGCAACGCCATCGCCTTGAGCGAGGATGACCTCCAGCGCGGCGACATCAGCATGGAAATCGCCTCGCGGATGATGAACCGCACCTACTACGAGACCGAGAAAATCCGCCGGGTGCTGCAAGCCATTTTCCACATGGTCAACAAGGGGCATCAGGTCTTTGTCATCGGCACGATACTGGAGGACAATTCAGTCAAAGGCGGCACAGGCTGGGCCGTGGAGCTGGCCAAACTCTTCAACCGACCCCTGCATGTCTATGACCAGAGCCGCATAGGCTGGTTCACATGGAAAGACGGCGCGTGGCAGCCGGAGGAGAAACCAAGAATCTCCTACGACACCTATGTCGGCTCCGGCACCCGCTACCTCAGCGACGAAGGCAAGGCGGCCATCGAGCAGCTTTACGCCGACAGCTTCGGGGAGTGATCTTTTCTGCAAGCAGAGAGGCAAGCCGACAGCCTGCCTCTGTTTTCCACGCCGCTGTGTTCAACCGCCGCCCGCCGCCGCGTCCTCTTCTTGTCCATGACAAGGCAGAATATCCGAAGGAGCATCCCATGCAACGCAACATCAAGCCAATTTTGTTGGCCGAGCTGATCGGCACGGCAGTGGCTCCATGTGCGCCGGGCAGTGCGGGGCGGCAAATCAACCTGCGAAACCTCTTGTTGCAGGCGGAAGCAAGAAGCTCCGCATAGTCCGCGCTGAGAACGCAGACAGCTTCACTCCCTGTCTTTGCTGTTCCATTTTCCTCCGAACGCTTGACGTGCCGCCTGCATCCCGTTCAATCTTAAACGCATCGGTGATGGCATTTATTTGAGATGGCAAATGAACAGTCAAAATTCTTTAATCCCATCAGAAGGCCACCGCCAGCGGCTGCGCGACCGCTTCCAAGAAAAGGGCATTGATGCTCTTTCTGATGTTGAGGTCATCGAGCTGCTGCTGACTTTCGGCACACCGCGCTGCGACTGCAAGCAGTCTGCCAGAGAAGCGTTGGAACGCTTCAAAACCCTGCCTGAGGTGCTGGACGCGCCGCCTGCGGCCTTGGAAAAGGTCCATGGCATGGGGCCGAAGAACATCTTCGCCATCCAGTTCATCCAAGGCGTGGCCCGCCGCTACCTGCGCCAGCGCATTCAGCGGAAGAACTACATCACCTCGTCCAAAGAGGTTGCCGACTACCTCATCCATGCCCTGCGCGGCCTGCGGCGCGAGGTCTTCATGGCCGTGTATCTTGATGCCAGCCACGCGGTGATTGACAGCGAGATACTCTCCGAAGGCACGGTCAACGTCAACACGGTCTATCCCCGCGAACTGCTCAAAGCCGCGCTGGGCCGCAACGCCGCCGCCTTGGTCATCGCCCACAACCATCCCTCCGGCAGCCGCGAGCCGTCAGCGCAGGACAAGCAGCTCACCCGCACGCTGCACCTGCTCTGCTCCTTCATGAACATCAACCTGCTCGATCACCTGATTATCGGCGCGGGCGAGACGGTCTTCAGCTTTGCCGACAACGGCCTGATGGAGGCGGTCCGCAATGACTGCGCCGCGCTGCGTGCCAAGCTGGGCTGAATGGACGAGCTCGGCCTTTATCTGCATGTGCCTTTCTGTCTGAAAAAGTGCGCCTATTGCAGCTTTTACTCGCTGCCGGGCCGACAGAACGTTGACCGCTATATTGCCTCTGTCACGCAGCAACTGCGCCAGTATTCCTATGAAGAACGCCCGCTGACCAGCATCTTCTTTGGCGGCGGAACGCCAACCATGCTGCCGCCAGAATCTCTGCGCCAACTTCTGACGGAATGCCGCCAGCAGTTTTTCTGCGCCGAAGATGCTGAGATCTCAATTGAGGTCAATCCGGCCACGGTTGATCTGCCCGCCTTGCAAACCCTGCGGCAAGCGGGCTTCAACCGTCTGTCCATCGGTGCGCAGTCTTTTCAAGACAACGAGCTGCGATGCTTGGGCCGCCCGCACACGGTAGCCGCTGCGGCGCAGACTGTCCGCTTAGCCCGCGAGGCTGGCTTCACCAGCATAGGCTTGGACTTGATGTTCGGCCTGCCAGAACAGACGCTGTCAACGTGGCGGAACACGCTGGCGCAGGCTTTGGACTTGGAACCGCAGCATCTTTCCATCTACGAGCTGACCATTGAGGACGGAACGCCCTTTGCCCGGCAGCAGAAGTGTGGACAATTAGTGCTGCCAGACGAGGATGCTGCGCTGCGGATGCTGGAGGCAACGCAGCAGATGACTGAAGAAGCCGGTTTCCGGCGTTATGAGATTTCCAACTACGCGCTGCCCGGCTTTGAATGCCGCCATAACATCAATTACTGGCGGAGCGGTGAATGGATTGGTCTTGGGCCGAGCGCAGTTTCTTCCATTAACGGCACCCGCTGCACGGCACTTGCTGATGCGGAGAAATTCTGCCGCCGGATGGAGAGCGGGCAGGAAGTCTGGCAGGAAAAGGAGACGCTGGAGCCGGAAGCCGCTTTCCGGGAAAGCGTGGTCATCGGCCTGCGGATGACCGCAGGCGTGTCTCTGGCGGACTTGCGCTGCCGCTTTGGGATTGATGCCGAGGTGTATTACGGTGAAACGCTGGCCCGGCTTGTCAGACTGAACATGCTGGAAATCATGAAGGACCATCTGCGCCTGACTGATCAGGGGCTGCTGCTGGCCAACGCAGTGATGGCGGAATTAGTCTGATGAAACCGGCTTGGCCGATGTAGGACGATGTTCTTGGCGACAGGATTTTTTGACTGCTGCTCAAACGTAGAGCCTGTTATGAATGCGGGTTACGAATTAGAAACAATCCATAATTCCTGTGCGACAGGCCGGTGAAGTGCTGCCTTTGTCGGCTTGACCGCAGGAGGGGAAGCATCCCAAGCTTCCCGCATATGCGACGGCATGAAAATAAAGGACGGAGCCAATTGAGTCGCTGTTCAGCTGGACTGACGAGAAAACCTGTATTCAGACAGCTTCAAAGGCACGCTCAACACAGGGGCTGCCATGTTGCTGTTGACTCCTATTTTCAACCCCAGTTGCGACCTGCAACAATTTGGGTTGTCACTGCTTTTTGAGGATTTCTCTGTTTTGAACTCTTGCAGGAATTGCAGCCAGCCGCCTTCGCGGGCGGCTTTTGTTTTCGCAGCCAGGCGGAA